>DATMRN010000047.1:0-17503 GCA_035566275.1 Solirubrobacterales bacterium
CCTCGAACTCCATCGTGAACTCTTCGCCGATCACCTCACCGTCGGGGTCCTGAACGTGGAGGGCGAGCTCATGGCGGCGGTTGGTTTCGCTCCAGGGCACGTCGACGGCGAGAGCGATGCTGAAGGCGTATTCCTGGGGGAGCGACGGCAGGCGAAGCTCGTTCCAGCCGGCGCCGAGAGCGTAGACCTTGCCGTTGATCGCCTCGCTGGAGTCGGCGAGGATCAGGAATCCCAGGTTCATCGTGCCCCGATCCTAGTTCGTGAGGGCGCCACCCTCCGGGCCGCGCGCGGGCAGACAGGTCGAATCTGATTCGATAGCCGGCATGGCCGTCAGCGCTCAGTACAGCGTCACCATCCGGGTCGAGCTCGATGCGCGGCAGGAGCCCCTGGGAAAGCTGACGGCTGCGATCGCCGAGGCGGGCGGGCAGCTTCAGGGCGTGGACCTGGTCCCCGGCGCGGGCAGCGAGGGGAAAAGGGTGCGGGAGTTCACGATCGACGCCCAGGACCAGGAGCACTGGGAGCGGATCCTGCGGGCGATCGGCTCGACCCGTGGGGCGAAGGTCCTCGACTACACCGACCGCACGATGCAGATGCACCGCGGCGGCAAGATCGAGCTGCGCAATAAGTACCCGCTGAAGACGCGCGACGACCTCTCGATGGCCTACACGCCCGGCGTCGCCCGCGTCTGCCAGGACATCCACGCCGATCGCAGCAGGGCCTTCGAGTACACGATCAAGAAGAACACGGTCGCTGTGGTCTCCGACGGCAGCGCCGTGCTCGGGCTCGGCAACATCGGGCCGGAGGCGGCGATGCCGGTGATGGAGGGCAAGGCGATGCTGTTCAAGGAGTTCGCCGACGTCGATGCTTTCCCGATCTGCCTCGACACCCAGAACGCCGAGGAGATCATCAAGGCGGTGGAGCTGATCGCGCCGACCTTCGGCGGGATCAACCTCGAGGACATCTCCGCCCCGCGCTGCTTCGAGATCGAGGAGCGACTGAAGGACTCGATCGACATCCCCGTCTTCCACGACGACCAGCACGGCACCGCCGTGGTGACGATGGCGGCGCTGTTCAACGCGCTGAAGATCGTCGACAAGCCGATCGAGGATCTGCGGGTGCTGGTGGTCGGCCTCGGCGCCGCCGGCGTCGCGGTGACCAAGATGATGCTCGCCTCGGGCGTCACCCATGTGGTCGGCTGCGACCGGCGCGGCGCCCTCTCCACCACCCGCGAGGACTACCAGTCGGGTGAGATGAGCGGGATCAAGCGCTGGTACGCCGAGAATTCAAACCCCGAGAAGCTGATCGGCCAGCCGGCCGACGCGATCGAGGGCATGGACCTCTTCATCGGCCTCTCGGGCCCGGGGATCATCCCGGCGGATGCGCTCGGCAAGATGAACGAGGACGCGATCGTCTTCGCGATGGCGAACCCCAACCCCGAGGTGATGCCCGAGGACGCCGCCCCCCATGTGCGGATCATGGCCACCGGCCGCTCCGACTACCCGAACCAGATCAACAACGTGCTCTGCTTCCCGGGGATCTTCCGCGGCGCCCTGGACGCCGGCGCCCCCCGGATCACCGAGGAGATGAAGCTCGCCGCGGCCAAGGGGATCGCCGAAGTCGTCACCGAGGAGGACCTCTCCGAGGACTACATCATCCCCAGCGTCTTCAATCGCGAAGTCGCGCCGAAGGTCGCGGCCGCGGTGGTCGAGGAGGCGAAGCGCGACGGGATCGCCCGCTTCAACCAGGAGACGGGTACCTTCTCCATCGTGGAGGTCACCCCGACGTTGTGAGAGTGCTCGTCACCGGAGCCAGCGGTTTCATCGGGCGGGCGACCTGCGACGCGATGTTGGCCAGAGGCGACGAAGTGATGGGCTTGACGCGCGACCCCGAGAAGGCGCGCCGCACGAACCCGCGGGTCGCCTGGCACGCCTGGGAGCCGACCCTTGAACGCCCTCCGGCCGAGGCCTTCGAGGGAGTCGGCGGAGTGATCAACCTGCTCGGGGAGAAGATCAACCAGCGCTGGACCGACGACGCCAAGCGCCGGATCATGGAGAGCCGCCGCACCGGCACCCACAACCTGGCGCAGGCGATCGTCGGCCTGGAGAGCAAGCCCGCGGTGCTGGTCAGCCAGTCGGCGATCGGCTTCTACGGCGACCGGGGCGAGGCGATCGTCGACGAGTCCTCCGATTCCGGCGCCGGCTTCGACGCCAAGGTGGTGCGGGAGTGGGAGAAGGCGGCGCGCGAGGTGGAGAGCGCCGGCGTGCGACTGGCGATCGTCCGCACCGGCCACGTGCTCGACCCCAGCGGCGGGCTGCTGGGCCAGCTGCTGACCCCCTTCAAGCTCGGCGTCGGCGGGCCGATCGCCGGCGGCGGCCAGTACATGTCCTGGGTCCACATCGACGACGAGGTCGGGGTCCTGCTCTGGGCGCTCGACGAGGAGAAGGTGAGCGGCGTCGTCAACTCGACCGCGCCCAACCCGGTCACCAACCGAGAGCTGTCCAAGGCGCTCGGGCGCGCGCTCGGGCGCCCGGCCGTCGTTCCCGTGCCGGGGTTCGTCCTCGACCTGATGTTCGGGGGCGAGTTCGGGGCCGTCCTGCGAGGCGGTCAGCGAGTGATGCCGAGGCGGGCGCTGGACCTGGGGTACGCGTTCAAGCACCCTGACTTGGATGAGGCGCTCGAAGATTTGCTCTAGGCAGGGGAGGGTCGGGTGACCCCTCCCAAAACGAGCGGCCGGAGGCCGCTCTTGAGTGTTTTGGGAGGGGTCACCCGACCCTCTTAGTCTCGCGCAAGGCTTCGCGTACCGACTCTCGGAGTGAGCCCGAGCCGGCTTCTTGGATGGCCCGGAGGAGGCGCGCCATCGCGGAGGAGCCTGAGCTTCGGGAGATCCAGGCGATGCCGACGGATTCGAGGATCGGGCGGGAGAAGCGGCTGGTGGCGGGATCGGGGGCTTCGAGGAAGCCGACCGTGGTCGAGTCCTCTGTGGCGCGGCGGGCGTTGGCGCCGATGGTGGCGAGGCTCAGCCTCCCCCCCTCACGGGCATTTGGCAGACAGACGGCGCGGACGTGGACCGAGCCGGCCCGGCCCCCCTCGCGCGCGAGCTGTTGTCTTGCGCCTGCGCACAGGGGCGTGCTGACGTAGACAGTCACGGTCGCGTCACCCGCGACCCCTTCCCCCCCACCGCAGCCAACGGCTGCTGCAAGCAGGGTGCAGGCGGCAGCTGTTAGCGCTGCCTTGCGCGAGACCAGAGAGGGGCGAGTGACCCCTCTCCAAACACTCAAGAGCGGCCTCCGGCCGCTCGTTTGGAGAGGGGTCACTCGCCCCTCCCCTGCCTAGCCAAAGAAAACCTCTGCCTCTTCGTAGAGCTCCTCCGGCACCGTCTTCAGCTCGGCCGTGGCCTCGCTTAGCTGGACCAGCTGGATGTCGGTGCCGCGCAGCGCCGTCATCGTCCCCCAGCGGCCGGCGTGCGCCGCGTCTATCGCGTGCAGGCCGAAGCGGGTCGCCAGCACCCGGTCGAAGGCGGTCGGGGTGCCGCCACGCTGCACGTGCCCAAGCACGGTCGCCCGCGTCTCCTTGCCGGTGCGGCGTTCGATCTCCCCCTCCAGCCAGTGGGCGATGCCGCCGAGGCGGACGTGGCCGAAGGCGTCCAGCCGCCCCTCGTCGGGCTCTGGCATGCCGCCCTGCGGCTGGGCTCCCTCGGCGACGACGACGATCGGGGCGAAGCGGCTCTCGAAGCGCCTCCCGACCAGCTCGCAGACCCGCGCGACGTCGAAGGGCTGCTCGGGGATGAGGATCACGTTGGCGCCGCCGGCGAGCCCGGCGTGGAAGGCGATCCAGCCCGCGCTGCGCCCCATCACCTCGACGATCAGCACCCGGTGGTGGCTGTCGGCGGTGGTGTGGAGGCGATCGATCGCCTCCATCGCGATGTTGACCGCGGTGTCGAAGCCGAAGGTGTAGTCGGTGGCGCTGAGGTCGTTGTCGATCGTCTTCGGCACGCCGACGACCTTGATCCCGGTCTCCTCGTGGAGGCGTGAGGCGGCGCCCAGCGTGTCCTCGCCGCCGATCGCGATCAGGCCGTCCACTCCGGCAGCCGCCAGGTTCTCGGCGATCCGGGCGGGTCCCCCATCCACAGCGAAGGGGTTGGTGCGCGAAGAGCCGAGGATCGTCCCCCCGCGCGGCAGGATGCCGCGCACCTCGGCGACGCCGAGCGGGCGGCTGTCGCCCTCCAGCGGCCCACGCCAGCCGTCGCGGTAGCCGACGAACTCGTGCCCGTGCTGGCCAACTCCCTTGCGGACGATCGCCCTGGTCACCGCGTTCAGCCCCGGGCAGTCGCCTCCGCCGGTGAGCACTCCGATCCGCATGGGCCCAGCTTAGAAGCTGCCCGCGGCGGCGCGACGCGATAGCTTCGCGGGACACGAAAGGAGCAAGGATGAACGACGCGGTCGATATCGAGGTGCTCAGGCAGGGCCAGCGGAAGACCTGGTCGGAAGGCGACTTCGCGATGGTCGCCGGCCTGGTGATGATGGTGGCCGAGGAACTGGCCGAGTCGCTGGAGATCATGCCCGGCGAGCGGGTCCTCGACGTCGCCTGCGGCAGCGGCAACGGGGCGCTGGCGGTGGCGCGGCGCTCCTGGGGCGACACGGTTGGGGTGGACTTCGTCCCCGCGCTGCTCGAGCGCGCCCGGGAGCGTGCCGAGGCGGAGCGGCTGGATGTCCAGTTCGTCGAGGGAGACGCCGCCGAGTTGCCGTTCGAGGACGCGGGCTTCGACGTCGTCACCTCGATCTTCGGCGCGATGTTCGCCCCCGACCAGGAGAAGGCGGCGGCCGAGCTGCTGCGTGTCTGCAAGCCCGGCGGGCGGATCGGGATGGCCAACTGGGTGCCGGACGGGCCCGTGAGCAGCCTCTTCGTGACCATCGCGAAGCACGTGCCGCCGCCTCCCGGGATGACGCCACCCGTGCTCTGGGGCACCGAGGAGCGGGTGCGGGAGCTTTTTGGCGACGGGATCTCGGACCTACGAGTGCAGCGCAGGGTCTCGCGCCAGCCGTTCCGGTCCGTCGATCATTACCTGGACTTCTTCCGCACCTACTTCGGCCCGATCAAGATGGCGTTCGAGCGGGTCGGACCCGATGGGGAAGCGGCGCTGGAGGCCGACCTGCGCAGCCAGCTGGAACAGGCCAACACGGCCGGCGACGGCGCCCTGGTGCTCAAGCCCGAGTACCTCCAGGTGATCGCAACCCGCGGCTAGGAGCTCGGCTGGGAGATCCTGATCACGGCGCCGATCAGCAACACCGTGAAGAAGACAAGTCCCGCCACCGGGCCACCTTGGCCGAGGGCGTAGGAGACGGTCATCGCGGCGAGCGCCAGGAAGAGAGTCACTACGAGTCCCATGCGGCGCCGATCCTATCCCGAGAGGGCGTCGCGCGTTTCGCCGAGGAAGGCCGCGACCGCGTCGGCCGCCGCCTCGGGCGAGCCGGCCTCTCCGGTGGCACGGACGAGGCGGCTGCCGACGATCACGCCATCGGCCACCTCGCCCACCTGCGCGGCCTGTTGCGGCGTCCCGATCCCGAAGCCGACTGCCACCGGGACCTCCGACTCCGCCTTGGTCGCAGCGACCAGCTCGGCGAGGCCCGACGGCAGCTCGTCGCGCTCCCCCGTGGTGCCAACCGTGGAGACGACGTAGACGAACCCCTGGGCGGAGGCGCAGATCCTGGCGCGGCGCTCGGCGGGGGTGGTCGGCGCGACCAGCGGCACCAGGGCCAGCCCTGCTGCGTCGAACGCCTCCCGAACCTCCCCGGACTCGCCGAAGGGCAGGTCCGGGACGATCGCGCCGGCGGCGCCCGCGGCGGCGGCGAGGCGCGCGAACTCGACCGGGCCCCCGTGGGCCAGCAGCATGTTCGCGTAGACCATGAAGACGACCGGGAGCCGCTCGGACACGGACCGGCAGGCCTCCAGCGCGGTGGCGAGGTTGGCGCCGGCCGCCAGGGCCGCCGTCGCCGCGGCGTGGATCGTCGGGCCGTCGGCGAGCGGGTCGGAGAAGGGGACCCCCAGCTCGATCAGGTCGGCGCCGGAATCCGCGTAGGCGGCGGCGACCGCCAGCGAGGACTCGCGGTCGGGGAAGCCGGCCATCATGTAGGGCATCAGCGCGGCGCGGCCTTCTCCTCGCGCGGCCTCGAAGGCGGCCGCAATCCGCTCCGTGCCGGTCAGCGCTGTCGTGTCGTGCCGGGGAATCACCCTCCGGCTCCCTTCCCGCCGGTGCGCTCGATGACCTCGGCGAGGTCCTTGTCGCCGCGACCGGAGAGGCAGAGGACGTCGTAGCCCTCCCCCCCGCCGTTCTCCAACAGCCAGGCGATCGCGTGGGAGGACTCCAGGGCGGGGATGATCCCCTCCAGCCGCGACAGCTCGGCGAGGGCGGCCAGCGCCTGGGCATCGGTGACGGCGAAATAGCTGGCCCGGCCGCTGTCGCGCAGCTGGGCGTGCTCGGGGCCGACGCCGGGGTAGTCGAGGCCGGCCGAGACCGAGTGGGCCTCGAGGATCTGACCCTCCTCGTCGGCGATCACCGAGGAGAGCGAGCCATGCAGGACGCCGGTGCTGCCGGCCAGCAGCGAGGCGCCGTGGCGACCGCTGTCGATGCCTTCGCCGGCGGCCTCCACCCCGATCAGCTCGACCGCCTCGTCGGCGACAAAGGGGGTGAAGATGCCGATCGAGTTCGAGCCGCCGCCGACGCAGGCGATCACCCGGGCGGGCAGGGCCCCCTCGGCGGCCAGCGCCTGCTCGCGCGCCTCGTCGCCGATCACCCGCTGCAGGTCGCGGACCAGCGCCGGGAACGGCGCCGGCCCGACGGCGGAGCCGATCGCGTAGTGGGTCGTCTCGACGTTGGCGACCCAGTCGCGGATCGCCGCGCTCACCGCCTCCTTCAGGGTCCTCGCCCCCGCGTCGACGGGCACTACCTCTGCCCCGAGCAGGCCCATCCGCTCGACGTTGGGCGCCTGGCGGCGGATGTCCTCGGTCCCCATGTAGACAACGCATTCGAGCCCGAGCAGGGCGCAGGCGGTCGCCGTCGCCACCCCGTGCTGGCCGGCGCCGGTCTCCGCGATCACCCGCGGCTTGCCCATCCTCTGCGCCAGCAGCGCCTGGCCGATCGCGTTGTTGATCTTGTGGGCGCCGGTGTGGGCGAGGTCCTCGCGCTTGAGGTAGACGGCGCGCCCCGCCCGTCCTGAGAGGCGATCGGCGCGGTAGAGCGGCGTCGGCCGCCCGATGAAGTCTCGGTGCAGGAGCGAAAGTCGCTCTTTGAACGCCTCGTCCTCGCGCGCCTGCGCCCAGGCGGCGGTCAGCTCGTCGAGGGCCGGGATCAGCGTCTCGGGGACGTAGCGGCCGCCGTATGGGCCGAACCGCTCCTCCACCACGCTCATGCCGCGGGGACGCTAGCGGCCTTGGCGGCTTCGAAGAAGGCGGCCATCGCCCCGTGGTCCTTGCGGCCGGGCTCGGCCTCCACCCCGCTCGCGACGTCGACGGCGTATGGATGCGCGACGGCGATCGCCTCGCCCACGTTGTCGGGTCGCAGGCCTCCCGCGACGATCGCGGGAACCGACGAGCGACGCTCGGCCAGCAGCCCCCAGTCGAAGCTCGTGCCCGTGCCGCCCCAGAGGCCCTTGCCGCGCCGGTCGAACAGGTGGTAGTCGGTACGGAAGGCCTCGGCGGCGTGGACGTCGGCGGCGCTGGAGACGTGGATCGCCTTGATCACCTTGACCCCGGTCCGCCGTGCCACCTCCGCGCAGAACGCGGGCCCCTCCTCGCCGTTCAACTGCACCATCGTCAACCCGGTGTTCTCGACCGCCTTGCCGACGTCCTCCAGCTCGGGATTGACGAAGACGCCGACGACCTCGCACTTGCGCCTGAACGCGGCGCCGATCTCCGCCGCCGCGGCCGGATCGCAGCGCCGCGGGCTTGCGGCGTAGTGAACCAGCCCAACAGCCCATGCCCCGAGGAGCACCGCCTCGGCCGCGTCGTCCAAGTTCGTGACTCCGCAGATCTTGACCCGCATTCCCCCAGGGTACGGGAGCTACTTGCCGAGCGGACCGACCGGCCCGGACTGCGAGTCCTGCACCGACGCCGGCCGGTTGCCGAGCGTCACCCTCACCGTCTTGGTCGAGCCGCTCCGCAGCACGGTGAGCTCCAGCGTTTCGCCGGGCTTGGCCGCGTTGACGATGTTGACGACATCGTCCATCGAGACGATCTTCTTGCCGTTGACCTTGGTGATGATGTCGCCGCCGAGGCTGAAGTTGGCGCCGTCGATCGTCGCCGCCGTGGCGCCACCCTGTATGCCGGCCTTGTTGGCCGGGCCGTTCTTGACGACTTCCTGCACGAGCACGCCCTCTTTGACCGGCAGGTTGACGGCCCGCGCCAGGTCCGGCGTGATGCTGGTGCCGGTGATGCCGAGGAAAGCGTGCTGGACCTTGCCGCTCCTCTCGAGCTGGCTGATCTCGGCCCGCGCCGTGTCGATCGGGATCGCGAAGCCGATGCCGACGTTCCCGTTGCCGCCGCCGCCGGTCTCGATCTGGGAGTTGATCCCGATCACGTCGCCGGCGGCTTCGATCAGCGGACCGCCGGAGTTGCCGGGGTTGATCGCCGCGTCGGTCTGGATCACGTTGGAGATCGAGAACCCGTTGGGCGCCTGGATCTGGCGCTGGAGGGCAGAGACGATGCCGCTGGTGACGGTGCGGTCGAGGCCGAACGGATTGCCGATCGCGACCACCGGGTCGCCGACCTGGACCTTCGAGGATTCGCCCAACGGCAGCGGGTGAAGCTGGCTGGAAGGAGCGTCGACCTTGAGCAGCGCCAGGTCGGTGGCCGGGTCGGTGCCGACCACGGTGGCGTTGTAGGTGGTGTTGGAGGCGCCGAGCTTGACCTGGATCCGATTGGCGCCGGCGACCACGTGGTTGTTGGTGAGGACGTGGCCTTCGGTGTCGATCACGAAGCCCGAGCCGGTCGCGGCGCCGCCGCCTTCGGATTCCCCTTCGCCGAAGGGGCTGAGCGGCGACGGGGTGCTCTTTGGGGGCTGGTCGGCCTGGATGAAGGCGACGCCCTGCCCGTCGCGGCGGTAGATCTGGTTGACGACGTTGGTGTCGCCGCTGCTCTTGCTGGCGATGGGCGCGGCCAGCGGCGCGGCGACGGTCGTGGTCGAGCCGCCCTGGGCGTCGACCCAGCCGGCGGCGATCGCGATCCAGCCGAAGGCGGCGACCACGGCGCCGCCGAGAAGCGCCGAGCCGAACGGCCTGCGGAAGAATCCCTGCGCCCTTCGAATCATGCGGCAATGATCCGTCCGGGCGTTGAGCCACCCCTAAACGCTCCCCAAAAGTCTCTTAAAGACCGTCGACGGGCCGATTTTCGACGCTATACGTCGGTTTTCGGCCCGTCGGCGGATTCTTCAGGCGCCTTCGTCGGCGCCGGTCAGCTCGCGGGTCTTCGCCTCCGGGTCGTCAGCCGCCATCAGCGCTCCGCCGATCAGCACCGCGTCGACCCCGACCCGTTCCAGCTCCTCCAGCTCCGCCCGCGCCGAGATCCCGCTCTCGGCGACGACCGTCTTGCCGGCCGGCACGTCGTGCATCAGCTCGTAGGTGGTGGAGATGTCGACCGTCCCCTCGTCGAGGTTGCGGTTGTTGATCCCGATCAGGTCGGCGTCCAGCTCCAGCGCCCGCTCCAGCTCGGCCGCGTCGTGGACCTCGACCAGGCAGTCGAGGTCGATCGCGCGGGCCTCGTCGTGCATCGATGCCAGGTCGTGGTCGTCGAGGGCGCCGACGATCAGCAGCACCGCGTCGGCGCCGTTGACAGCCGCCTCGTAGAGCTGGTAGGGATCGACGATGAAGTCCTTGCGGACGATCGGCAGGTCGCAGGCGGCGCGGGCGGCACGCAGGTCGTCGAGCGAGCCGCCGAAGTGGGGCCCGTCGGTGAGCACGGAGAGCGCCGCCGCGCCGCCGCGCTCATAGGCGCCGACCTGGTCGGCGACCGCGGCGGATGTGGCGATCTCACCGGCGCTGGGGGAGCGCCGCTTGAACTCGGCGATCAGGGAAAGCCCCGGGCGCACCAGCGCCTCGCTGAAGGGACGATCATCGCCCCGCGCGGAAAGCCGCGACTCGAGGTCGGCCTGCGGAACCTCGTGGCGGCGGCCATCCACACCCTCCTGGGCCGCGAAGATGAGCTGCTCGATCATTCCCACTTGCCGGACAAGAGCCTAGTCTGCGAGCTCGGCGGTCGTCGCAATCAGTCGTTCGAGCACTTCCCGGGCGGCGCCCGAGTCGATCGCCGCGGCGGCCTTCGCCACGCCCTCGGCGAGGTCGGCCGCGACGCCGCCGACGTAGATCGCGGCCCCTGCGTTGAGCAGGACCAGATCGCGGCGGGCGCCCTGCTCGCCCTCCAGTACGGCGCGAGAGGCGGCGGCGTTCTCCTCCGGCGTGCCGCCTGCGACATCCTCCAGCTCCGCCTCCTCCAACCCGAGCTCGCCGGGCTCGACGAACCATTCGGCGGTGCCGCCGTCGGCAACCTCGATCACCCGTGTCCGCGCCGAGATCGAGAGCTCGTCGACGCCGTCCTCGGCCGCGACCACCATCGCCCGCACGCTGCCCAGCCCGACCAGCGCCTCGGCGATCGTCTCCTGATAATGGCGGTCGGAGACGCCGAGAAGCTGGCGCTCGGCGCCCGCCGGGTTGGTCAGCGGGCCGAGGAAGTTGAAGATCGTTCGCACCCCCAACTCCTTGCGGACCGGGACGACGTGGGCCATCGCCGCGTGGTGGCGGGGGGCGAACATGAAGCCGAAGCCGACCTCGTCGATGCAGCGGCCCACCTGCTCGGGGCCGAGGTCGATGTTGACCCCCAGCGCCTCCAGCAGGTCAGCGGAGCCGCACCTGCTGGTGTTGGAGCGGCTGCCGTGCTTGGCGACGGCGCAGCCGGCGCCGGCCGCGACCAGCGCCGCCGTGGTGGAGACGTTGAAGGTCGAGGGGCCGCCGCCGGTGCCGGCGGTGTCGACCAGCTCCACGCGCTCCGTCTCAACGTGGGAGGCGAGCGAGCGCATGGTCCGCGCCAGCCCGACCAGCTCGGGCACCGTCTCCCCCTTCGCCCGCAGCGCGATCAGGAAGGCGCCGGTCTGAACCTGGTCGGTCCGCCCCTCCATGACCTCGGCCAGCACCGCGGAGGCGTGGTCGGCGGTGAGATGGTCGCCGCGACAGACGGCGTCGATCGCCCTGCTGACGACGTCGTTGGGCATCAGAGCGCCCCGAGGAAGTTCTTCAGCAGGTGCTTGCCCTGCGGGGTCAGCACCGACTCGGGGTGGAACTGAACGCCCTCGGCGGGCAGCTCGCGGTGGCGGGCGCCCATCACCACGTCACCGAGGGTGGCGCTGACCTCGAGCTCGTCGGGCAAGTCGGGATCGGCGACGAGCGAATGGTAGCGACCGGCGACCATCGGGCTGGGCAGGCCCGCGTAGATCGTCCGCCCGTCGTGCTCGATCTCCGCGTCCTTGCCGTGGACCGGCTCGCCCTGGACCGTGCGGCCGCCGAATGCCTCGACCAGCGACTGGTGGCCGAGGCAGACGCCGAGCACCGGGGTGCCGACCTCGGCGAAGGCGCGGACCGCCTCGACCGAGATGCCGGCCTCGGCGGGTGTGCAGGGGCCGGGCGAGACGACGAGGCGATCGGGCCCACGCTCGAGCAGCTCGGGCACTGCCGCCTTGTCGTTACGCACCACCTCGACCTCCGCCCCCAACTCGCCCAGGTACTGGACGAGGTTGTAGGTGAAGCTGTCGTAGTTGTCGATGACGAGGACGCGCATGGCTACGGCCAGTCCGGTTGTTCGCAAGCCAGCTCGACCGCGCGGAAGACCGCCTTCGCCTTGTTCACCGACTCGTCGTACTCGTAAGCGGGCTTTGCGTCGGCGACGGTGCCGCCGCCCGCCTGCACGTGGATCTGACCGTCCTTGACGACGACGGTGCGGATGTGGATCGCCGTGTCTAGGTCGCCGTTCCAGGAGAGGTAACCGATCGCGCCACCGTAGGAGCAGCGCTTGACCGGCTCCAGCTCGTCGATGATCTCCATCGCCCGCACCTTCGGCGCCCCCGATAGCGTGCCCACCGGCAGCGCCGCGCGCATCACGTCCATCGCCGTCACCCCCTCGCGCAACCGCCCCGAGACTTGGCTGACGATGTGGAGGACGTGGGAGTAGGTCTCGACCACCATCAGCTCGTCGACGCTGACCGAGCCGTACTCGCAGACCCGGCCCAGGTCGTTGCGACCGAGGTCGACCAGCATCACGTGCTCGGCCCGCTCCTTCGGGTCGTTGATCAGCCGCTCGGCGAGGCGGCGGTCCTCCTCCTCGCTGCGGCCGCGCGGCGAGGTGCCGGCGATCGGGCGAGCGGAGACGCGGCGCCCCTCGACCTTGACCAGCGGCTCAGGCGAGGCGCCGGCGATCTGGAAGTCACCGAACTCGAGGAAGTACATGTAGGGGGAGGGGTTGACCGCGCGCAGACCGCGGTAGACCGAGAAGGCCTCGACCGGGGCCGGGGCCGAGAAGCGCTGGGAGGGGACGACCTGGAAGGCGTCGCCGGCGTAGACGTACTCGATGATCCGGGCGACCATCGCTTCGAACTCCTCGCGTTTCATGTTGGAGGCAAAGGTCGGAGGCTCGGCGACCTGAGGCGTGGCCGGCGTCGGGACGGCGCTGCGCAGGCGGGCGCGCACCTCGGCGATCTGCTCGGCGGCGCGCTCATAAGCGGCGTCGATGCCGCCCACGGAGCCGGCGAAGGCGCAGGCGAGGATCGTCAGCTCGTGGCGCAGGTGGTCGAAGACCAGCATCACGTCGGTCACCATCAGCGCCATGTCCGGCAGGCCGAGCGGGTCGGGGTTGGGCTCGCCCAGCGGCTCGACCGTGCGCACCAGGTCGTAGCCGAAGAAGCCGACGGCGCCGCCGGCAAAGGGCGGCAGGCCCTCGACCGGGGCCGGCTGGAACGCGGACAGGTGGTCGGCGACGGCCGCGTAGGGATCGGGCGCGTCATGGACGGCGCTCGGCAAGCCACCCGTCGCCGCCTCCTCCCCGCTCCACTCGGAGAGCACGCCGTCGCTCCAACGCAGCACCGAGCGCGGCCGCACGCCGACGAACGAGTAGCGGCCGACCTGGCCCTGCTCCGCCGACTCGAGCAGGAAGCAGGGCGCGCCCTCCGGCTCGGCGGCGCGCAGCTTGAGGAAGGCGGAGACCGGCGTCTCGCAGTCGTCGACGCATGTCGCGCGGACCGGCACGACGTTGCCCCGCGCGGCCAGCTCGCGCGCCTCCTCGAGGCTCGGCTCGAGCCGCAGCTCGGAATCAGCCGCGACGGCCATTGAGCACTTCCATCACGGCCGACTGGGGTACCTCGCGCGAGGCCAGCAGGACGCTGAGGTGGTAGAGCAGGTCGGCGGCCTCTTCCGCGACCCGCTCGTCGGACTCCTCACGCGCCGCACGGACCACCTCCTCGGCCTCCTCCTCGACCTTCTCGCCGATCAGCTTCGGGTCTTCGAGCAGCTTCACGGTGTAGCTGCCCTCGGGACGCTCCGCCGCGCGGCTGCGCAGGGTCCGCTCCAGCGTCGGCAGCGCCTCATTGGCGAGAGGCGAGCGCTCGCCATCGCCCAGCTCGCGATAGAAGCACGACCGCTCGCCCGTGTGGCAGGCGGGCCCGGTCGGCTCGACCAGTGCAAGCAGCGCGTCCCCGTCGCAGTCGTAGCGAAGCTGCCGAAGCTTCAGCACGTTGCCGGACTCTTCCCCTTTGTGCCAGATCTGCTCCCGCGAGCGGCTGAAGAAGTGCATCTCCCCGGTCTCGACCGTCAGCCGCAGCGACTCCTCGTTCACGTAGGCAAGCGTCAGCACCTCGCCGCTGTCGGCGTCCTGCGCCACGCATGGGACCAAGCCGCGCTCATCGAACTGGACCTGCTCGAACATCAGGCAATCGTAGTCCGCAAGCGCTGGAGGGGATGGGGGATGCCCTCACTCGATCCCGAGCCGATCCAGCAGGCTCTCGTCGCGGCGCCAGTGGCGGCGGACGCGGACCTGGAGATCGAGGTGGACCTTGGCGCCCAGCTCCTGTTCGAGCGAGCGGCGGGCGGCGGCGCCGATCTCGCCGATCTTGACCCCCCCCTTGCCGATCAGAATCCCCTTCTGGGACTCGGTCTCCGCCCAGACCTCGGCGCGGACAGTGACCAGGCCGTCCTCGCGCGCCGCGATCTCCTTGACCGAGACCTCGACCGAGTGCGGGATCTCCTCGCGGGTGCGGTTCAGCACCTGCTCGCGGATCAGCTCGGCCAGCAGCACCTCGCTCGACTGATCGCTGTGGTCCTCCGGCGGGTACATGTACGGGCCCTCCGGCAGCAGCTCCCCCAGCCGCTCGATCAGCGCCTCCAGCCCCTCGCCCGTTCGGGCGCTGATCGGGAAGACCTCGTCGACCCCGTCCAGCTTGGCCGCATCGGAAAGAGCGGGGACCAGCTCGTTGGGCCCGAGCCTGTCCGCCTTGTTGACGGCGCAGACGACCGGCAGCCTTGCGCCCGCGTCGAGCAGCGCTCGGGCGATGAAGCGATCGCCGGGCCCCACCCCCTCCTCGCCGTTGACGACGATCAGCGCGAGGTCCGATTCCGCCAGCTCCCGCTCGACGCGATGTTGCATCCGCTCGGTGAGAACGTCGCGCGGGCGCTGCACGCCGGGCAGGTCGACGAGGACGAGCTGGCGTCCGGCCTCGACGTCGGTGGCGACGCCGCGGATCGCCCGCCGCGTCGTCTGCGGACGCATCGAGACGATCGCCACCCGCGAGCCGACGATCGTGTTGACCAGCGTCGACTTGCCGACGTTCGGCCGCCCGGCGAGGCCGATGAAGCCGGCCCTAGTCATCGAGGGACGCGATCACTCGCGCCTGCAGCGCCAGCATCTCGCCGGCGTCGGTCTCGTGGTCGTAGCCGCAGAGGTGGAGGACGCCGTGGACGGCTGCCTCGGTGACGTCGGAGCAGCGCTCGGGACAGATCGCCACGTCCCCCAGCTCGCGCGGGCCCGCGGTTGACCCTGCGCCGTCGACCGGGAAGGCGAGCACGTCGGTGGAGGCGTCCTTGCCGCGGTGCTCGCGGTTCAGCTCGCGGATTCGATCGGCGTCGACCAGCTCGACCGCGAGGTGGCCGTCGGCGACTCCCGCCGCGACGAGCGCCGCAGCGACCTCCTCGCGCAGCTCCGCCGGCACGTCGGAGAGGTCGACAGTCACCGCGGACGCGACTCGCGCTCGGCGTGCTCCCCGTACGCCGCGACGATGCGCTGCACCAGCTTGTGGCGGACCACGTCCTCGCCGCCGAAGTGGACAAAGGAGATGTCCTGGACTTGATCGAGGATGTCGCGCACGGCGATCAGGCCGGAGCGCTGGTCGGTCGGCAGGTCGATCTGGGTGATGTCGCCGGTGACGACCATCCGCGAGTTGAAGCCAAGCCGCGTAAGGAACATCTTCATCTGCTCGGGGCTGGTGTTCTGCGCCTCGTCGAGGATGACGAAGGAGTCGTTGAGGGTGCGGCCGCGCATGAAGGCGAGCGGGGCGACCTCGATCACGCCGCGCTCGAAGTAGCCGTTGACGCGGTCGGGGTCGAGCATGTCGAAGAGGGCGTCGAAGAGCGGCCGCAGGTAGGGGTCGACCTTCGCCTGGATGTCGCCCGGCAGGAAGCCGAGCCGCTCCCCCGCCTCGACCGCGGGGCGGGTGAGGATGATCCGCTGCACCTGGCGCTCGGCCAGCGCCGCGGCGGCCATCGCCACCGCCAGGAAGGTCTTGCCGGTGCCGGCCGGGCCGATCCCGAAGGTGATCGTGTGGCGGCGGATCGAGTCGACGTAGCGTTTCTGGTTGAGCGTCTTCGGCGCGACCTTGGTGTTGCGGTGGCGCCAGACCACGTCCTCGAGGATCTCGGCCGGGCTCTCGTGCGCGTCGAGCGCCCCGGTAACCGCCTCGATCGTCCCGGGCGCGACCTCGTGGCCCTGCTCGATCAGCTCGACCAGCTCGTCGACCACGGTCGCCGCGGTCTGCACGTCGCCGGAATCGCCGTCGAGGGTGAGCACGTTGCCGCGCAGGTGGAAATCGCAGTCGAGCCGCCCGCGCAGCGCCCGCAGCACCGCGTCCTCGGAGCCCGCCAGCTCCGCGGCGACGCTGTTGTCGAGGGTCAGCTGCCTACGCGCCAAGCTTCTCTCGCACCGCCGCGCTGACCCGCTTGCCGTCGGCCCGCCCACCCAGCTTCGGCATCAGCGCCGACATCACCTGCCCGATCTGGCGCTGCTCGGTCGCCCCGGCCTCCGTCACCGCGGCGTCGACCAGCTCGCCTAGCTCCTCGTCGGAGAGCTGCTGGGGCAGGTAGCTCTCGATCAGCTCGGCCTCGGAGCGCTCGACAGCGGCCTGCTCGGCTCGCCCAGCCTCGTGGTAGGCCTCCGCCGCCTCCAGCCGCTTCTTGCGCTCCCGCTGCAGCACGGCGACCTCGTCGCCCTTGCCCAGCTTCGCGTCCTGCTGCAGGGAGTCGACGACCATCCGCAGCGCCGCCGCCCGCTCGCGCTCTCCGGCTTTCATCGCCGTGCGCACGTCTGCCTGGACCCGCTCGAGGATCGTCCCACTCATCGGCTAAGGGTAGACGCGTCGCCGTCCGGGAGGGAAACCGCCTCGACTTTGCCGAGCGGCATCTGGAGGAAGCGGGTGCCCAGCTTGCGGAAGGAGTCGGCGTCGCCGGTGCAGAGGAAGCGGTATTCGCCCTCGCCGTCGGGCTCGCGGGCGAGGCCCCGGCGCTCCAGGCTTCGCTGGACAGCGGCGGCGACGGCGTGGCCGCCGCTGACCAGGCGCACGTCGCGGCCGAGGATTCGCTGGAGCATCGGGGCGACCAGGGGATAGTGGGTGCAGCCGAGGATCAGGGTGTCGACCTCGGCTCGCTTCAGCGGCTCGCAGTAGGCGCGGGCCATCGCCATCGTGTCCTCGTCGAAGGGAGAGCCGTCCTGGATGAAGGGGGCAAGGTCCGGCGCCTCGACCTCGGTCACCTCCAGGGCGCGGCCCTGGGCTTCCAGCGAGCGGCGGTAGGCGCCGCTCTCGACCGTGTTCGGCGTCGCCAGCACACCGACCCGGCCGCTGTCGGTGATCGCAGCGGCGATCTCGGCCTGCGGCTCGACCACGGGGACGACCTCCACCGCCCGCTCGGCGGCGACCTCGCGCGCCACCCCCTCGCCGATCGAAGTGGCGGTGTTGCAGGCGATCACCAGCAGCTTCGCCCCGCCGTCGAGCAGCAGCTCGGCGATCCGCCCGATCCGCTCCCGCAGGCGATCGGGGTCCCGCGTCCCGTAGGGGAACATCGCCGTGTCGCCGAGGTAGACGAAGTCCTCCTCGGGCAGCGAGACCAGGCACTCGTGCAGCACCGTGAGGCCACCGACCCCGGAGTCGAACATGGCGATCGGGAGGGAGGCGTCGAGCTGAGGCGTGTCCGCGGACAGGGCGGTCAGGGCT
>DATMRN010000048.1:0-3537 GCA_035566275.1 Solirubrobacterales bacterium
CGCGGCGACCGGCCACTACGTCGGCGTCTACGTCAACCCGTCGCTGACCTGGGAGAAGCTCGCCCAGCTGCGCGAGATGACCTCGCTGCCGATCCTCGTCAAGGGCATTCTCCACCCCGACGACGCGCGCGAGGCGGTGGAGCGCGGCGCCGAGGGGATCGTCGTCTCCAACCACGGCGGGCGCCAGATCGACGGCGCGCTCGCCTCGCTGGACGCGCTGCCGGGAGTCGTCGACGCGGTGGGAGACCGCGCGGCGATCCTGCTCGACAGCGGCATCCGCGGCGGCGCCGACGCCTTCAAGGCGTTGGCTCTGGGAGCCGACGCGGTGCTCGTCGGCCGTCCCTACCTGTGGGGGCTGGCGCTCGACGGCGAGCAGGGAGTCGAGACGGTCCTGCGGATGCTGCTCGCCGAGCTCGACCTGACGATGGCGCTCAGCGGACACACCAGACCCGACGAGCTGGGCCCAGAGGCCCTCGTCCGCGACGGCGGCTAGGCCGGCTACTCGCCGGAGAGCTCGACGCGCTCGATGACCTGGGGCTCGAGCGGGCGGTCGGAGCCGTCGGTCTCGGCCGACTCGATCGCGTTTACCACGTCCATGCCGTCGCTCACCTCGCCGAACACCGTGTGCTTGCCGTCGAGCCAGGGCGCCGCCCCGGTGGTGACGATGAAGAACTGGGAGCCGTTGGTGTCGGGGCCGGCGTTGGCCATCGCCAGCGCCCCGCGCGCGACCTTGTGGTCGTTGAACTCGTCCTCGAAGGTGTAGCCGGGCCCGCCGCGGCCGGTCCCCTCCGGGCAGCCGCCCTGGATCATGAAGTCGGGGATGACGCGATGGAAGACGAGGGTGTCGTAGAAGCCGTCGGCGGACAGCTTGCGGAAGTTCTCGACCGTCTTCGGCGCGTCGTCGTCGTGCAGCTCGAGCACGATCGCCCCGGCGCTGGTGTGAAGGGTCGCCCGCGACATCGGCCGCAACCCTACCGACCGCGCCGATCGGCCGCCGACGGGCCGATTCCCGACGATATGCGTCGGTTTTAGGCCCGTCGGCCGGGGTCAGCCGGTGACGTGGACGGTGACCGGAGGTGAGGAGCCTGGGGCGTAGGGCCAGCGGTTCTCGGGGAGGGCGGTGGCGCGGAGGCGGATCGAGGCGGCGCCGGTCACGTAGCGGAAGCGGTAGCGGGCGCGGAAGCGGCCGCTGTGGTCGGTGCGGGTGACCAGCACCGGGCGCCAGCTCCCGCTCGCCGACTCGAAGTACTGGATCGCCACCAGCTTGCCGCGCCGCGGCACGGGCGCGCCGCGGGTGCGGACCCTGCCGCTCAGACGAACCGCCTGGCCGTTGCGCAGCGAGCTGGGCGCGGCGTGAAGGCTGACCCCGCCGCGGACCCGCAGCAGCAGCGAGGGGCGGCTCGACTGCTCGAGGCCCTCGTCGCCGCCGTAGTCGACCGTGATCCGGCGCGAAGGGCCCGCCGGGAGCGCCAGCTCGAAGCCACCCCGCGACCCGGTCTGGACGGTATCGACGCGAGTCTGAGCCAGCGCGCCGCGCGAGGGCCGCGAAACGATCCGCAGCTCGCGCCCGGCGACACCGGCGCCATCGGCGCGGACGAGCCGGCCGCCGAGAACGGCGCCGGCGCCGAACGGCACGGTCATTTCGGAGCCGAGGCGGTGGCGCCAGCGGAGCCGGGCGAAGACCCGCGTCTTCCCCTTCGACGACGCGGGCTGGCTCGCGGCGACGCTCTGCGCCGTCTTGCGCAACGCCATCTCGGTGCCGTCGGCGCGGCGCGTGGTCGTGGCGGTGTTGCCGGCCCCGTCCGCTGCCTCGGCGCGGAACAGGTAGATGCCGGCGCCGAGGCGGTCCCAGGGGGCCTGCGCGACCAGCTCGGCCCTGTCGGCTTTGTCGCTCGGCTGCAGCTTGGTCGGCAGCTCGGTCCACTGCTGATTGTCGAGACGGCGGTAGAAGATCGTGCCGCCGGCCGGGCCGGAGTGGGCGTCGGAGACCTCGGCGCGGACCTGGTCCGGCAGGCCGGGGCCGTCGTCGGCGCCGAAGGCGACCCCGGGGGCGACGTTGTCGAGGCGCATCGGCACGGTCAGCGCCGAGGACGGCGCCTCGTTGCCGGCCTCGTCGCGCAGCCAGAGCTGGAGCGAATAGACGCCGGGGGCGGGCAGGACGAGGTTGCCGAGGGCAGTGAGGTCGTGCCCGGCCGCGAACTTGACCCCGGTGTCGTAGCCGGCCGGCCCGGCGACCCGCCAGGAGGCGCCGCCGATCGGGCTCGCCGGGCCCTGGTCGGGGTTGGCCCAGGAGAGATCGAAGTCGTTGGCCCTGCGCCAGCCCTCGCCCCCGGCGAGGGTGAGGCTGCGCGGGTGGGCCGGCGGGTTGTTGTCGATCAGCACCGTCTGCTGGGGGGTGCAACCGACGTTGCCGGCGAAGTCGGTGACGCAGTGGCCGAGACTGTGGGGGCCGTCGCTGAAGGTGTTGGTCCCGATCGTCGCGCCGCCGGAGACGCCGAGCAGGCAGGGCCGCATCTGGGTCCCTCGCCACTCGCCGCCGATCGACGCCTTCGCGCATGGATACTCGGTGAGGTTGACGCGGGCGCCGTCGATCGTCGTCTCGCCGTAGCGGATGCCGGCGCCGGTGTCGCCGCCCCAGAAGCTGACCCCCTGGTCGCCGCGGCGCCAACCGCCGGCGGTGATTTCGCCGCCGACCCCCGCGCCCGGCCCCTGGTCGTCCTCGATCGTGATCGTGAGGGCGCGGATCGCCGACCAGGAGCCGGGATCGAGGCTGCACGACTTGCTTTCGGCCCTCGCGCAGAGCAGGCGGTCCTCGAACGCCGGCTGCGCCGGGGAGAAGCCGGCGACGAAGTCGCGCGGGGTGACGTCGGTCCCCCCGGCGGCGACGAAGACGTCGAAGCCGCCGTTCCAGTTGCCGACCCCGAGCCGCTGCTCGATGCCGTCGTGGAGGGCGTGCCACCAGGTGCCGCGGATCTGGGTGATGCCGGTGCCGGCCGGCGCGGTCCAGCGCCAGCGGGCGAAGCGGGTGCCGGAGACGGTCGGCTGGTTGTCGCGGGTGAAGCTCTTCAGGTGGGCGCCGTCGAAGGGGTCGGCGCCGGGCGGCGGCACGCAGTAGCCGTCGGGGCGGAACTTGGCGCCGCCGGTCGTGTCGGCCCAATCGGCGTCGGCGCCGACATACCAGCCGCACTGGGCGACCGCGTACTTCCCCGCCCTCGCCTCCCCGGCGAGGAGCAGCAAGAGCGCCAGCGCCAGCGCGATTCCCATCCCGATGATCCGCCCGAACCCGCCGCGCGTCCCCGACATCCGTCCTCCTTCGCTTGCCTGCATCTGGAGGACCAAGGGCCCGGCGGCGGATTCTCTCCCCCCTCCGCCGAGAATCCCCGGCGCCGCCCCTTTGCGAGAATGGATGGCGATGTCTCTTCCGACCGAGGACCAGATCACCGAGAAGCTGCGCGTCGTGATCGACCCGGAGCTGCGCCGCTCGATCGTCGAGCTGGGCATGGTGCGCTCGATCGAGGTTCACGACAGCGGCCGGGT
>DATMRN010000049.1:0-3855 GCA_035566275.1 Solirubrobacterales bacterium
CGGCGACCTCGAGAAAGAGGGAAGGGTGAAGAAGAAGGGCCGCCAGTACCACCCCGCTTAAAGGAACTCCGCGGGAAGCGCTTACAGAGGCCGGCCCCACTCGGGGCCGGCCTCTTTTTCATGTGGGTCTAGATCAGGCCGAGCCCGCTGACCGCGCTACGCTCCTCGCGCAGCTCGGCGGCGCTGGCATCGATTCGGGCGCGTGAGAACTCCGGCACCTCGAGTCCCTCGACGATCTTCCACTCACCACCGGAGCAGGCGCAGGGATAGCCGCTGACTATCCCCTCCTCGACACCGTAGGAACCGTCGGCGGGCACCGACATCGAGACCCAGTCGCCCTCCGGGGTGCCGAGCACCCAATCGTGGACGTGGTCGATCGCCGCGTTGGCGGCCGAGGCGGCGCTGGAGGCGCCGCGGGCGCCGATCACCTCGGCGCCGCGCTTCGCGACCCGGGGGATGAACTCGCCGGCGATCCAGGCCTCGTCGTCGACCGCGTCCCAGGCGCTCTCACCGTTCACCCTAGCGTTGACGAGGTCGGGGTACTGGGTGGTCGAGTGGTTGCCCCAGACGGTCATCTTGGTCACCGCCGTGACCGGCTCCCCCAACTTGTTGGCGAGCTGGGAGATCGCCCGGTTGTGGTCGAGGCGGGTCATCGCGGTGAACCGCTCGCGCGGAACGCCGGGCGCGTTCGACATCGCGATCAGGCAGTTGGTGTTGGCGGGGTTGCCGACCACCAGCACCTTGACGTCGGCCGCCGCGCCGGCGGCGATCGCCTCGCCCTGCGGCTTGAAGATGCCGCCGTTGGCCTCCAGCAGGTCGGAGCGCTCCATGCCCGGGCCGCGCGGCCGCGCGCCGACCAGCAGCGCGACGTTGCAGCCCTCGAACGCCCGCCTGGGGTCGTCGGCGATGTCGACGACGCTCAGCAACGGGAAGGCGCAGTCGTCCAGCTCCATCGCGGTGCCCTCGGCCGCCTTTACGGCGTCGGGGATCTCGAGCAGGCTCAGCTCGACCGGTGTGTCGGGGCCGAGCATCTGGCCGCTGGCGATCCGGAACAGAAGCGCGTAGCCGATCTGGCCGGCGGCGCCGGTGACGGTGACCTTGACGGGGTTGCTCACGTGATCGGTACCTCCTGATAATCGTGGGTTTGGGGACCTAGGCCATCGCCTGTTGGAGGTTCTCGTCGATCGAGGCCAGGAACTCCTCTGTGGTTTGGAACTCCTGGCCGGAGCCGACGAGCAGCGCCAGGTCCTTGGTCATCTTGCCGCTTTCAACCGTCTCGATACATACCCGCTCGAGGGCCCGCGCGAACCGCGAGACCTCGGGCGTGTCGTCCAAGCGACCGCGGGCGGCGAGCCCGCGGGTCCAGGCGAAGATCGAGGCGATCGGGTTGGTGGAGGTCGGTTCGCCCTGCTGATGCCGGCGGTAGTGGCGGGTGACGGTGCCGTGCGCCGCCTCGGCCTCGACGGTCTTGCCGTCGGGGCTCAACAGGACGCTGGTCATCAGCCCCAACGAGCCGAAGCCCTGGGCGACGGTGTCGGACTGCACGTCGCCGTCGTAGTTCTTGCAGGCCCATACGTAGCCCCCTTCCCACTTCAGCGCCGCCGCCACCATGTCATCGATCAGGCGGTGTTCGTAGGTGAGGGCCGCCGCCTCGAAGTCGGCCCTGAACTCGTTCTCGTAGACCTCGGCGAAGAGGTCCTTGAAGCGGCCGTCGTAGCGCTTCAGGATCGTGTTCTTGGTCGAGAGGTAGACCGGGAAGCCGCGCTCGAGGCCGTAGCGCATCGAGGCGCGGGCGAAGTCGCGAATCGAGTCGTCGAGGTTGTACATCGCCATCGCGACGCCGCCGCCGGGGAAATCGTAGACGTCGAGCTCGATCGGCTCGGAGCCGTCCCTGGGTGTGTATTTCAGGGTCAGCGTCCCCTCGCCAGGGACCACCATGTCGGTGGCGCGGTACTGGTCGCCGAAGGCGTGACGGCCGATCACGATCGGCTTCGTCCAGCTCGGCACCAGCCGCGGGATGTTGGAGATGACGATCGGCTCGCGGAAGATGACGCCGCCGAGGATGTTGCGGATCGTCCCGTTCGGCGAGCGGTACATCGCCTTGAGGCCGAACTCCTCGACCCGCGCCTCGTCCGGGGTGATCGTCGCGCACTTGACACCGACCCCGTGCCGCTTGATCGCCTCGGCGGCTTCGACCGTGACCCGGTCTTCGGTCGCGTCGCGACTCTCGATCCCGAGGTCGAAGTAGACGAGGTCGAGGTCGAGGTAGGGCAGGATCAGCTGCTCTTTGACGAAGGCCCAGATGATCCGGGTCATCTCGTCGCCATCGAGCTCGACGACCGGGTTCTTAACTGCGATCTTCGCCACCGGGCGGCGATGCTATCTGCCGGGCACATCGGTCGGCCCCGCTGGGCGTGTGACGCGCTCGAGTGCCACAATCGAGCCGATGGCAACCGTCGAGCGCCCTGCCGCAGGCACGCACGAGGTCTTCAACCAGCCGCCCCCGCTGGAGGACTACAACCCCTTCGACGCCGACCGCCCGCTGACCGAGGCGCTGCGCCGCGAGGGGGCCGAGTGGGCCGAGGACCGGACGCGGGAGCTGGCGGCGATCTGCGGCTCTCACCAGACGATCCGCTGGGGCTTCGAGGCGAACGAAAAGAAGCCGATCCTGCGCACCCATGACCGTTACGGCCACCGGATCGACGAGGTCGAGTTCGACAGCTCCTGGCACGAGCTGATGCGGATTGGGGTCGGCCACGGGCTGCACGCGATGCCGTGGCGCGAGCCCGGCCCCGGCGCCAACGTCGCCCGCGCCGCGATGTTCATGCAGCTGATGCAGGCCGAGAGCGGGGTCGGGTGCCCGATCTCGATGACCTACTCGGCGATCCCGGCGCTGCGCATGCAGCCAGAGCTGGCCGAGGAGTGGGAGCCGCGCTTCCTCTCGCTCGACTACGACGAGAGCTCCGCTCCGGCCTCCGGGAAGCGGGGCGCGCTGTGCGGGATGGCGATGACCGAGAAGCAGGGCGGCTCCGACGTGCGCGCCAACACCACCACCGCGACTCCGCTGAATGGCGGCGGGCCCGGGGCCGAGTACGAGATCGTCGGCCACAAGTGGTTCTGCTCGGCGCCGATGTGCGACGCCTTCCTCGTCCTCGCGCAGACCGACTCCGGCATCTCATGCTTCCTGATGCCGCGCTGGACCCCCGACGACGAGCGCAACCGCTTCCACATCCAGCGCCTCAAGGACAAGCTGGGCAACCGCTCCAACGCCTCCAGCGAGGTCGAGTTCCGCGGCGCCTGGGCGCGGATGGTCGGCGAGGAGGGCCGCGGCGTCCCGACCATCATCGAGATGGTCAACCACACCCGCCTCGACTGCGTGATCGGCGCCACCGCCGGCTACCGTGCCGGCGTCGCCCAAGCCCTCCACCACACCGCCCATCGCTCCGCTTTCGACGCCGATTTGATCGACCAGCCGCTGATGCAAAACGTGCTCGCCGACCTCAGCGTCGAGTCGGAGGCGGCAACCGTGGCGGCGATGCGCCTGGCCCGCAGCTACGACGAGGTCGCGACCGGCGACGAGAAGGCCACCGAGTTCCGCCGTCTCGCCAACCCCGTCCTCAAGTACTGGCTCTGCAAGCGCGCGCCCTCCCACGCGGTCGAGTGCCTCGAGTGCCTCGGCGGCAACGGCTACGTAGAGGACTCCGGAATGCCCCGCCTCTTCCGCGAGAGCCCACTCGCCTCCATATGGGAGGGCTCCGGCAACGTCCAGTGTCTAGACGTACTCCGCGCAATGGTCAAGAACCCAGGCTCCGTAGAAGCTTTCTTCTCGGAGGTCTTGGAAGCCGCCCCCGCCGA
>DATMRN010000050.1:0-12797 GCA_035566275.1 Solirubrobacterales bacterium
GGTGCCCTCGAAGATCGTGTAGATCTTGGCGTCGCGGTGCATCCGCTCGACCGGGAACTCCCGCGTGTAGCCGTTACCGCCCAGGATCTGGATCGCTCGCTCGGTCGACCAGACGGCGACCTCGCCGGCCTTCAGCTTCGACATCGAGCCCTCGGCGTTCTCGAATTTCTGGCCGCTGCGCCCCATCCAGGCGGCGCGCCAAACCAGCAGCCGGGCGGCGTCGATCTCCAGTTTCATGTCGGCGAGCGTGAAGGCGATCGCCTGGTTCTCGACGATCGCGCGGCCGAACTGCCGGCGCTCTTTGGCGTAGTCGAGGGCGTACTCGTAAGCCGCGCGGGCGATGCCGAGAGCCTGGGCGCCGACCGTGGGGCGGCTCGCCTCGAAGGTCTGCATCGCCGCTTGCGACTTCGACTTCTTGCCCTCGCGCACCCGGGCCAGACGCTCGTCCAGTTTCTCTTTGCCGCCCAGCAGGCAGGCGCCGGGGACGCGGCAGTCGTCGAGGTGGACGTCGGCGGTATGGGAGGCGCGAAGGCCGTGCTTCTTGACCTTGGCGCCCTGCTCGCAGCCCTTGGTCCCGGGCGGGATGACGAAGGCGGCGTGGCCGCGCGAGCCCAGCTCGCGGTCCACCGAGGCGATCACCACGTGGACGTTGGCGATGCCGCCGTTGGTGGCCCAGGCCTTCTGGCCGTTGATCACCCACTCATCCTTGGCCTCGTCGTACTTGGCGGTGGTGCGGATCGCCGAGACGTCGGAGCCGGCGTCGGGCTCCGACGCGCAGAAGGCGCCGAGCTTGACGTCGTCCGCGGTGCCGAAGCACTGCGGGATCCACTCGCCCATCTGCTCGGGGGTTCCCTGCCCGAAGATCGCGGCGACGGCGAGCGAGGTGCCCATGATCGCCATCCCGATGCCGGCGTCGCCCCAGAACAGCTCCTCGTTGGCGATCGGCAGCGTCAGGCCGGTCTCGTCGGCCCAGAACTGGCCCAGCGCCTCGAACCCGTAGAGGCCGATCTTGGCAGCCTCCTGGATCACCGGCCAGGGAGTCTCCTCGCGCTCGTCCCACTCCGCGGCGGCGGGCCGGACGACGCCCTCGGCGAAGCCATGCACCCACTCACGGATGTCCTTCTGGTCCTGGTTCAGCTCGAGGGTGAACTTCGGGCCGCCCTCCTGCGGAAGCCCTCCGTCTCCCGTCACCTCGGCCAGCATCTGCTCTGCCTCTGCCACTGCGGAAGGTTCAGTCATGGTGCCGGATACTACACGAAACCGTGTCGTTGTCAGCGATCCGGGGGTCAGGCGTCGCGCAGGTCGAAGGCCCGCAGGCCCTCAGGGCCCTCGTCGGTGCAGTCGAAGAAGCGCGGGTTGACGCAGTCGTAGGCCGGGCCGGAGTCCTCGTAGGCCCGCTCCACCGAGAACTGGCAGTGGGGCAGCGGCTCGCCGGTCATCTTGACGCCGCCGAAGCCGCCGGGCTCGAGCACCGCGTCCAGCTCGACCTCCGCCCCGAAGACTTCCTGCATGCAGCCGACGTACTGGCTGCCGGTGAGCATGTCGACGTAGCTGTAGAGAAAGCGGCAGCGCATTTCGAGGCAGCCGCGCGGCTCGACCATCTTGTCGCAGAAGGAGCGGCACTGGCGGCACTCGCCGGCCCGCTGGACCCTCCCCTCTTTCTGGTGCGTAGCCATCGTCAAAGTCTAGAGACGGGAGATCACGAAGGCCAACGATTTTGGCTTTCTCAAGCCGCTAAGGCGTCCGGTCCGAGCATGTGGCCCAACTCGGCCCGGAGGCCGCTCGACGGCCGCACCCGGTAGTCGCTGCCGAAGCGCAGACGGCGGGGGCCCTCGCTCGTCTGCATCACCAGGTGGACGTCGGCATCGCCCTTGTGATGCTCGAAGACCGACTTCAGCTCCTCGACCAGGCTGGGGCTGACCTTGGAGACGTCGATATGCAGCTTCAGCGGCCCCGCCGGCGCGCTCGCCGCCCTGCTCGCCCGGGCGATCTCCTCGCTGCCGGGTTCGAAGCGCTCCGCCTCCTGCACGACGAGCTTGGTCTCGCCGCGGTCTTTGTGGTCGAGCCGGCCACGGACGACGACGATCGCGTCGGGGGCGATCACGGTGGCGCTCTCGGCCTGGTCGGCCTTGAAGACCAGCATCTCGACCTGGCCCTCAACGTCGTCGAGGGTGGCGAACATCATCTGGGTGCCGCTCTTAGTGCGGATCTTCTTGCAGTCGACGACGATCCCGCCCACCGTCACCCAGGAGCCGTCCGCCCTGCCGCCCAGCTCGGCGAGCGTGCAATCGACCCGCGCTCGCAGCGCGTCGCGGACTTCGGCCAGGGGGTGAGAGGAGAGGTAGGTGCCGAGCGTCTCCTTCTCCATCACCAGCAGCTCGGCGCGGTCGAACTCGGCGGCGGAGATCGGTGGGCGGTGGTGGGCCTGGGAGGCGGAGGCCCCTCCCCCGTCCCCTTCGTCGCCGAAGTCGAAGATCGAGCCCTGGCCCATCTGCGCGTCCTCCTGCGCCTTCTGGCCGGCCGACTGTGCCGCCGGCAGCGCCTCCAGCATCCCCTTGCGGGTGGCGCCGGTCGAGTCCAGGGCACCGCACTTGACGAGGCATTCGATCGCCCGTTTGTTGACGGCGCGGGCGTCGACCCGTTCGCAGAAGTCCCAGATCGAGGCGATTCCCCCGTCCTCCCGGGTGCGCAGGATCGCCTCCACCGCCGCGTGGCCGACGTTCTTGACCGCGTCGAGGCCGAAGCGGATCGCCTTCTCGGAGACGACGAAGTCGTGGTCGGAGGAGTTGACGTCTGGCGGCAGCACCTCGATCCCCATCTCCTCGCAGCGGTTGACGAAGAAGGGGACCTTGTCCTTGGTGTTCATCACCGAGGAGATCAGCGCCGCCATGTACTCTGCCGGGTAGTTGGCCTTCAGGTAGGCGGTGCGGTAGGCGATCAGCGCGTAGCAGGCGGCGTGGGACTTGTTGAAGGAGTAGTCGGCGGCCGCCTCCATCAGCGACCACATGTCCTCGGCGACCTTTCGCGCTGTCCCGGAGGCCTCCATCCCCTCCATGAACTTGGCCTTCATCGTCGCCATCAGCTCGCGCTTCTTCTTGCCGATCGCCTTGCGCAGGTCGTCGGCCTCGGAGGGGCTGAAGCCGGCCATCCGCTTGGCGATCTCCATCAGCTGCTCCTGATAGAGGACGCAGCCGTAGGTCGGCTCGGTGATCGGGCGCAGGCGCTCGTCGGGGTAGCGGATGGTCGAGGGGTCGTGCTTGCCGCGCGCGTAGTCGGGGATGTAGCGCATCGCGCCCGGCCGGTAGAGGGAGACCAGCGCGACGATGTCGTCGAACTCGGTCGGGCGCACCTTCTTCATCGCCTCGCGCATGCCCTCGGACTCGAGCTGGAAGACGCCGGTACCGTCGCCGCGGGAGAGCATCTCGAAGGTCTTGGCGTCGTCCATCGGGATCGCGCCCATCTCCACCTCGGCGCCGCGCGAGCGCTTGATGATGTCCACCGCATCCTCGATCACGTCGAGGTTGCGGAGGCCCAGGAAGTCCATCTTCAGCAGGCCGATCTCCTCGATCGGGCCCATCGAGTACTGGGTGACGATCTTGTACTGGCGCTCGGGCTTGCCCCCGTTGCCGTTGGCGGCCGGGGCGCTGCGGTCCTCGGCGAGCTGCAGCGGGACGATCTCCTGCAGCGGCCGGTCGGCGATCACCACGGCGGCGGCGTGGATCGAGTTGTTGCGGATGATCCCCTCGAGGCCTTGGGCGACGTCGAGGATCCGCTTCGCGTCGGGCTCGGAGTCATACGTCTTGCGCAGCTCCTGGCCCGGCTTGAGGCATTCCTCGAAGGAGGGGTTGCGGCCGAGGACCGGCTCCGGGATCTGCTTGGCGAGCCGGTCGCCGGTGCCGTAGTCGAAGCCGAGCACGCGGGCGGCGTCGCGGGTCGCGGCGCGCGGCGCCATCTTGCCGAAGGTGATGATCTGGGCGACCGACTCGCGCCCGTACTTCTCGGCGACGTAGCGGATCACCCGCTCGCGGCCGCGTACCGAGAAGTCGATGTCGATGTCGGGCATCGATTTGCGGCCCGGGTTGAGGAAGCGCTCGAACAGCAGATCGTTGGCGAGTGGGTCGATGTCGGTGATGTTGAGGCCGTAGGCGACGATCGAGCCGGCCGCCGAGCCGCGCCCAGGGCCGACCGCGATCCCGTTCTCCTTGGCGAAGCGGACGAAGTCCCAGACGATCAGGAAATAGGAGGAGAAGCCCATATCCTCGATCACCCCGAGCTCGAACTCGAGCCGCTCCAGCGCCTCTGCCGGGGCCGGGTCGCCGTAGCGGGCGCGCAGCCCCTCGCCGGCGATCCGCCGCAGCATCGTCTCCGGCTCCTCGCCGTCGGGGGTCGGGTAGCCCGGCAGCAGCAGCTTGCCGAGCTCGATCTCCAGCTCGCAGCGTTCGGCGATCTCCAGCGAGGTGGGCACCGCCTCCGGCCACTCGGCGAAGGACTCGGTCATTTCCTCGGAGCTCTTGATGTAGAACTCGTTGGTGTCGAAGCTGAGCTTCGGCGCTTCCAGGGTCGACTTGGTCTGCACACAGAGCAGCGCCGCGTGGTTGTCGAAGTCCTCGCGGCGCAGGTAGTGGACGTCGGCGGTGCCGACCAGCGGGCGACCCAGCTCACGGGCGAAGCGGACGATTCCCTCGTTGGCCTTGTCCTGCTCGTCGATCCCGTTCTTCTGCACCTCGAAGTAGACCTGCTCGGAGCCGAAGGCCTGGATCAGGTCGTCGAGGTGGGCGCGGGCGTCGCCGGCGCGCTCTTCGACCAGGCGGCGGCAGAAGCGCGACTGCAGGCAGCCGGTGAGGACGATCACCCCCTCGGCGTGGGTCGCGAGCAGGTCCATGTCGACGTTGGCCTTACCGCGCGAGAAGCCTTCGAGGAAGCCGGCCGAGGTGAGCTTGACCAGGTTGGCGAAGCCGGTGTCGTTCCCGGCCAGCAGGGTGAGGTGGTTGCGCTCGTAGCGTGCCTGCTCCTTGATCGCGTGGCGGTCGTCGACCAGGTAGGCCTCGAGGCCGACGATCGGCTTGATCCCGTGCACCGCGCAGGCTTTGTAAAGGTCGACCGCGCCGTTCATCACGCCGTGGTCGGTCAGCCCCAGCGCCGGCTGGCCGAGCTCCGCTGCGCGTGCCGCCATCGCGTCGATCTTGCAGGCGCCGTCGAGCAACGAGTACTCGCTGTGGGCGTGGAGGTGGACTGCCGAGGGGGTGCTCACGGGTGTGGCCGATCATGCCAAGCGGGGCAGATGGCACCGACCCCTTTCGTGAGCGTTCCGCGCTACTTCCGTGGGTATCTCGGTGTGGGGGTCAGCCGCAGACCCAGGCGCCTGGGCCGGAGTTCGCCCAGATTTCGGCGGCGATTCGATCCTGTTCGGACTTTGGAGCGTCCTGGGGAGCTCCGTGGCCGCCATACGATTCCCAGGTCGAGGGGAGGATCTGGTAGGCGCCGCCGGCCCCGCTGGAGGGGTTGACGGCGCCGTAGTTGCCCCCCGACTCGCACATCACGATGAAGGAGGGGATCGAGTAGGGGCCGCCGAGCCAGCGTTCGACGGTGGATTCGGCGGACGCCTGGCTGGCCTGCTGGGACGCTGTGGCCTGCGCGGCCTGAGCCGCCTGGATGTCGCTGACCCAACCGCCGATGTTCGATTTGAGGCTTGCCAGGGACGCGGCGCGGGCGGCGGCGATCGACTGCAACCGGGAGGCCGAGGCCTCGGCGCCCTGGCGCACCGCGGAGATCTGCGAGCGGGCGGCGGCGAGGCGCGCGTTGTAGGCGTCGACCCGCGCTTTCAGCGCCGCGACCAGCGCCAGCTCGTGGCGCACCTCGTTGCGCACCTGCGCGACCCTGCCCGCGAGGGCGCTGTCGGAGTTCTCGATCTCCTGCAAGAAGTTGGTCCGCGTCGCCAGTTCGTTGAAGCTGCTCGACCCGAGCACGATGCCGGCGGTGCTGGGCATGCCGCTCTCATAGATCGCGACGAGGCGCTGGGCCAGCTCCCGGCGGGCGCGGCGCAGGCGGCTCTTCTCGACCGCGAGCCGCAGCTGGGAGCGCTTCACCTTGCCGGCCAGCTCGGCCGCCCGTTCCTGCCCCATGGCCAACAGCCCGCTCAGCTGCTGCTCGCGGGCGGCCGCTGCCGCCGCCTGTCGCTGAGCGGCGGCGAGCTGGCTCTGCTTCGCCTGGAGGTCGGCGGCAAGCGCGCTGGCCTGGCCGCGAGCCGTTTCGACCTTGGCCTGCAGCGCGGCGACGTCGGCGGCGCCTGCTCGGGCGACCGGCAGCAGCGCGCAGGCCAGCACGGCGCACGCGAGTGCGGCCCCAAGGAGCCGCCTGTGTCCTGCCTCTGTCGTGGGGCTCCGCGGCATGAAGCGCGCGAGACTAGCGAACTCTGTTAGCGAATGCTCACAAGTTGTCAATAATCCGCAAGGAAACTTGCGGATTCAAAGCGAGGAGCGGGCCAATAGGCCGGCAACAGGCCATACGTATCGTTTTCGACCCATCGGCCGGTTATCCCTCGGGCACGTTGCGACTCGCCAGGTAGGCGGCGACCCCGATCGTCACCGCCGCAAAACCGACCCCGATGCGAATCTGGCGCCTGTAGCGACGACGGACGTAGACCAGGGCGAAGCGAATTGCGGCCTTGCCGAGCTTGTTGTGCATCGCTACTCCTCTTCCCCGGGCTCTCTGATCCTATGCGCCATCCGCGACTGAAGCGACCACAGCTCGATGAAGCCGGGCGAGGCGGCCTGCGAGAAGAGGCCGCCGGACTCGGCGAATGAGGCGAGGCTCGCGTCGTAGACCGCGTTGGGCGAGGAGCGGGTTACGACCCGGGCGCTGCCCTTGAAGAGCTTCAGGCCGATCTCCCCAGTCACCTGGGCGTTGACCGCGTCCATGTAGGCGTCGAGGTCGGCCCGCAGCGGCTCCCACCAGAGCCCGGCGTAGACGAGGTAGCCCCACTTCTGGTCGAGCCCGGGCTTGAGCTGGTTCTGGTGGATCGTGCCGACCAGCTTCTCCAGCTCCTGATGGGCAGTGAGGACGATCGCCGCCGCCGGCGCCTCGTAGATGTCGCGGACCTTGAGGCCGACGATCCGGTCCTCGATCTGGTCGACGATGCCGACCCCGTGGCGGCAGCCGATCTCCGCCGCGCGTTCGAGCAGCTCGACCAGCCCGAGTCGCTTGCCGTCGAGGGAGACGGGCACGCCCGCCTCGAACCCGACCATGACGATCTCGGCCTCGTCGGGCGCCTCCTCGGGGCGGGTGACGAGCTGGAAGACGTCGTCCTCGGGGGCGTGGTCGAGGTTCTCGATCCAGCGACCCTCCGAGGAGCGGCCCCAGAGGTTGTCGTCGATCGAGTAGGGCGCCACCTCGGTGCCGCCCTTGACCGGGATCCCGTGCTCCCGCGCGTAGGCGATCTCCTCCTCGCGCCCCATCTGCCAGGAGCGCACCGGGGCGATCGTCTTCAGCTCCGGCGCCAGAGTCGCGACGGTAGCCTCGATCCGGACCTGGTCGTTGCCCTTGCCGGTGCAGCCGTGGGCGATCGTGTCGCAGCCTGATTCGCGCGCATATTCCACCGCGAGCTGGGCGATCAGCGGCCGCCCCAGCGCGGTGAAGAGCGGATAGCCGCCGCCGTAGAGGGCGTTCGCCTTGATCGCGGGGACGAGGAACTCCGCGGCGAACCGCTCGCGGGCGTCGACGACGTGGCACTCGAGCGCGCCGAGCCGCCTCGCCTTGTCTTCGATCGCCCCGTAGTCCTCGCCGGGCTGGCCGAGATTGACGGTGAGGCAGACGACCTCGGCCCCGTAGGAGTCCTGGATCCACTTCAGCATCACGCTGGTGTCGAGCCCGCCCGAGTAGAGCAGCAGCACCCGGCGCACCTCGGCAGGGTCGGCCTCGTAGCTGGCGGTCGGGGTCGGCTGTGGGGTTTGCTCGGCGCTCACGGCGCCGGGACGCCGCCGCTCCCGTTGCCTTCCGTGGTGGTGGGAGTGGTGGTCGGCGTCGTCGTTGTCGTCGCAGTGGTGGTGGCGGTCGTGGTCGGCGAAGTCGGGGTCGTCGTGGTGGAGCCGGTCGTCGTGCCGGTCGTCGTCGTGCGGGTGCTAGTGCCGGTGCCGGTCGACAGCGTGGTGACTGAGGACGGCGTCGAGGCCGTCGAGCTGCTGCTGCCCTTGTTGCCGGCGATCACAACGACGGCGACGACGAGGCCGACGATCACCGCGATCAGGCCGGCGATCAGCAGGTGGATGTTGCCGTGCGGCCGCCCGTCGTCTGGCTCCCGTCCTTCAGGGCCCATCATCCGTGTCGGGTCCTCGTGCACTTAGTCCTCCGGTCCGAGTATCGCATCGAGGATCCCGGCGGCGTCCTCGATCTCAAAACCACTTCGCAGCCTCGCCTCGATCTCCTCCCGGCTGCTGCCGGAGACCGCCATCTGCGTGGCGAGCAGGCGGGCGCCGGCGGAGCCGTTGCGGGAGCGCTGCGCCGCGGCCGACTTGGGCGCCTCGTCGGGCTGCGGGGACTCGACCGGCTTCAGGTGCGGCGCCTGGCGGGCGCCGGAGGCCGGCGGGTCGAGCTCGTCGGCGACGGCGCGGAGGCGCTCGGCGACGATCCTGTCGGCCTCGGCCCGGGCCTCGTCGAGATAGCGGCTCGCCTGCTCCTCGGCGTCGTCGATGACGCTCGCCGCAGCTTTCTCGGTCGCCTCGATGATCACCGCGATCCGCTCGGCGGCGCTGGTGGCGAGCGGCCGGGGCCTGGATGGAAGCTCCTTCGGGCTCATGGCAGCGAACAGCTTAAGAGCGAATCGCCGATCAGGGCAACAGCTCTATCGACATGGGACGAATCGAGCGTCAGCGGCGGCAACAGCCGCAGGGTGACAGGCGCGGGGACGTTGACGAGGAGGCCGCGGTCGAGCAGGTCGGCGCCGATCGCAGCGGCGTCGAGGCCCTGCTCGAGGCCGACCCCGAGCATCAGGCCCCGGCCGCGCACCTCGCGGACGCCGTCGAGGCCGAGCAGCCCGTCGCGCAGAGCCGCGCCCAGCTCCCGCACCTCGCGCAGCAGCGCCGGGTCGTCGATGACGTCGAGGACCGCGAGCGCCGCCGCCGCGACCACGGCGCCGCCGGCGAAGGTCGAGCCGTGGTCACCCGGTTCCAGCACCTCACCCGCCGCGGCGTCGGTCACGCAGGCGCCGATCGGCAGGCCGCCGCCGAGCGCCTTCGCGGTGGTCAGCACGTCGGGGCGGACGGAGGTCTGCTGGTAGGCCCAGAGCGAGCCGGTCCTCCCCATCCCGGTCTGGATCTCGTCGAGGATCAGCAGCGCCCCCGTCTCCTCGCAGGCCTGGCGGGCGGCGAGCAGCGCCTCGTCGTCGATCGGGTAGATCCCCGCCTCTCCCTGGATCGGCTCGATCAGGACCGCCGCGGTCCGCTCTCCCACCGCCTCGCGCAGCGCCGCGGCGTCGTTCAGCGGCACGGAGCGGAATCCGGGCAGCATCGGGCCGAGGGCCTCGTTCTCGGCCAGTTTCGGGGTAGCCGAAAGCGCGCCGTAGGTGCGGCCGTGGAAGTCGCCCTCGAAGCTGACGATCTCGGGCTCGGCGATACCGCGCCGGTGGGCGTGCTTGCGGGCGATCTTGATCGCGCACTCGACCGCCTCGGTTCCGGAGTTGGAGAAGAAGACGCGACCGCCGAGGCTCGACTCCGCCAGCCGCTCGGCCAGGCGCGCCATCGGCTCTGTGTAGAAGAGGTTGGAGACGTGCATCAGCCGCCCGGCCTGCTCGCCCACCGCCTCGACCACGGCGGGGTGGCAGTGGCCGACCGAGCAGACCGAGATCCCGGTCATGAAGTCGAGGTACTCCTTCCCCTCGGAGTCCCAGAGGAGCGTCCCCTCGCCGCGCACGAACTCGACCGGCGCCCGCCGGTAGGTCCGCATCAGGTAGCGATCGTCGAGGGCCTGGAGGTCCGCAAGGGTCACGGCGTCACCATCGTTCCGATGCCGGCGTCGGTGAACAGCTCCAGCAGGAGGCTGTGCGGCTTGCGGCCGTCGATGATGTGGGCGGACTGGGCGCCGCCCTGGATCGCGTCGACGCAGGCCTGCAGCTTCGGGCGCATGCCGCCGTCGATCCCGGTCAGCCCCTGCTCGACCTCCTGCACGGTCGCGCGGGAGACCAGCGAGCCCTCGTCGCCGGCGTCGGCGAGCCAGCCCTCGACGTCGGTGAGGAAGATCGCCTTGTGGGCGCCGAGCGCGGCGGCCACCTTGCCGGCCGCCTCGTCGGCGTTGACGTTGTAGGACTGGCCGGCGCGATCGGAGGCGGAGGAGGCGATCACCGGGATGTAGTCGGCGGCGATGTGGTTGAGGACGTCGACGTCGACCCGCTCGATCGAGCCGACGAAGCCGACCTGCTCGGCGTTGGCGACCGGCGCCACCTCGAACAGCGAGCCGTCGCCGCCGGAGAGGCCGACCGCGGGCTGGCCGTGGCGGTTGAGCCGCTGCACGATGTCGGCGTTGAGCTTGCCGAGCAGGACCATCTTCGCCACCTCGACCGTCTCGGCGTCGGAGACCCGCAGGCCCTCGTGGAAGCGCACCTCCATGCCGAGCCGCTCCATGTATTCGGTGATCTCGGGGCCGCCGCCGTGAACGATCACCGGGCTCAGCCCGACGTACTTGAGCAGGACGACGTCGGTGGCGAAGGCGTCGCGCAGGCCCTCCTCGCGCATCGCCGCGCCGCCGTACTTGATCACCACCGTGCGCCCGTGGAACTCGCGGATGTAGGGCAGCGCCTCGAGAAGGGTGTCGACGTTGGTGCTCAGGGGTTCGCTCCTCATGTCGTGTACTCCGCGTTGATTCGTATGTACTCGTAGCCGAGGTCGGAGAACCAGATGTGGGCGCTGTGCTCGCCGCGGCCGAGACGCAGGGACAGCTCGGCCTCCCTGGATTCTTCGGCGAACTCGCTGACGTCGATGTGGTCGGGTCCCAGCTCCGGAAGCTCCTCGCCCGCGAGGGCCATGCCCACCGCCTGAGCGACCCGGCCCCAGCCGTTGGGGTCGCGCCCGAACAGCGCCGTCTTGACCAGGGGCGAGTTGGCGATCGCGCGTGCCGCCTTCTCCGCCTCCTCCGGACTCGCGGCCTCCCGCACTTCGGCGCGGCAGACGCGCGTCGCGCCCTCGCCGTCGGCAACGATCTCCAGCGCAAGCTGCAGGAGCACCGCGTCGAGCAGGCCCTTGGGGAGTGGCTTGCCGGACTCGCCGCTCGCCTGAAGCAAGACCGTGTCATTGGTGCTCATCTGGCCGTCGACGGTGATCCGCTCGAAGGAGGAGTCGACCGCGGGGCGCAGGGTCGCGGCCGGGTCTTCGACCAGCGCATCGGTCTGTGCGAAGCAGAGCATCGTCGCGAAGCCGGGCTGGATCATCCCCGCGCCCTTCGCCTGCGCGGAAAGCGTGACACCGTCGCAGCGCACAGTGCAGCGCTTCGGGAAGGCATCGGTGGTCATGATCGCCCTCGCGAACTCCTCGCCCCCGTCGGGACGCACGACCGCGGCCGCCCGCCGCACGCCGTCGAGCACCTTGTCCATCGGCAGTGCCTCTCCGATTTTCCCGGTAGCCGCGATCGCGACCAGCGAGGGGTCGAGGCCCAGCGCCTCGGCGGCCGCCGCTTGGATGTCGACGGCGTCGCGCATCCCCCGCTCGCCGGTGGCCGCGTTGGCGTTGCCCGCCTTCACCGCGGCGGCGCGGATGCGATTGAGATCGAGGCTTTCCCGGCAGAGCCGCACCGGCGCCGCGGCCGCGGCGTTGCGGGTCAGCAGCAGCGCCGAGTCACAGCGCTCCGACAACGCGACGACGACGGCCGCGTCGGTGTTGCCGCTCGGCTTCAGGCCGCACGCTACAGCTCCGGCTGCGAAGCCCGGCGCCAGCGTCGCGGCGTCGAGCTCCTCGACTCCGTCGGGCGGCTCCACCCAGCGCGATCTGAAGAATCCCCCGCTCACAGCAGCCCCTCCGTCTCGTCGAGCCCGAGCATCAGGTTGAGGTTCTGCACCGCCTGGCCGGATGCTCCCTTCCAGAGGTTGTCGATCGCCGAGAAGGCCAGCACCCGGCCGCCTTGCTCCTCGACCGTCACGTAGACGTGGCACTCATTGGTGTCGCGGAGGTCGCGCAGGCCGGGAGGGCCGTCGACGACGTGGATGAAGGGCTCGCCGGCGTAGCGCTCCCGGTAGAGCGCCTGGACCTCCTCCTTGGAGATCGGCTCGGTCGTCTGGGCGAAACAGCTGGTCAGCTCACCCTGGTCGAGCGGCAGCAGGTGCGGGACAAAGGCGACAGGCGCCGGGCTGCCGAGCGCCGCCAGCTCCTGCTCGATCTCGGGCCGGTGGCGGTGCCCCTCCGCCTTGTAGGCGAAGGCGTTCTCGTCCATAGAGACGTAGTGCATCGCGTCGCCGCCGCCGCGGCCGGCTCCGGAGACGCCCTGCATGGCGCTGATGACGACATCGGTCAGCAGGCCACGCTCCGCCAGCGGCGCCAGCGCCAGCACGCTCGCGGTCGGGTAACAGCCGGGGGTGGCGACCAGCTTCGCCTCACGCAGCTCCTCCCGGTACATCTCGGTCAAGCCGTAGACGCCGGCCTCGAACAACTCGGGCGCGCCGTGCTCGCCATACCAGCGCTCGTAGGTCGCCAAGTCGCGGAGGCGGAAGTCGGCGGAGAGATCGACGACGAGCACGCCGAGCTTGCGCAGCGCGGCCACGGTCGGCGCGGCGGCGCCGTGCGGGTAGGCGACGATCGCCGCGTCGACGCCACCCACATCGT
>DATMRN010000051.1:0-4807 GCA_035566275.1 Solirubrobacterales bacterium
TCGAACATCCACTCCAGCGCCTCGTGGGCGGAGCGGCCCTCGAGGTCGGCGGCAACCGCCTCATGGTCGATGTCGGTCACGGTGGGCACGGGAGCGGTAAGTGTGGCAGGGGGCGGCTTCATCTCAACCTGCCTATATGGCGCACTCCCCCTCGCCGCGCTCGACCTTGTACGGGCTGGAGCGGTTCCAGTCGATGAACTGCTGCATCGTCTCGAGGCTGAACTCGGCCGGCAGGGTCAGGTCCTTGATCTCCGCTTCGAAGCGCTCGGCCCCGACCCGCTCGGCGAAGGGATTGAACTCCTCGCCCTCGTCGCGCTCGGCCTCGTAGAGCCGCACCCAGCGCTCGACCGCCTCGGGGACCCGTTTGGCCGGCAGCCGCGACTTCAGCCGCGTGCCGAAGACGACCTCGCCGCCCTCGAAGTTGCCGCCGACGTGGGGGATGTAGGCGGGCATCTGCCGCCCGCCCACCTTCAGCGAGGCGCCGTAGAAGCCGATGTTGGCGATGTGGTGCTGGCTGCAGCCGTTCGGGCAGCCGCTCATTTTGATGTGGATGCGCTTGGTCAGGGAGTCGGTGATCTCCATCGACTCGACCCGCTCCACGATCGCCCGGTTGAGGCCCATCGAGCTGGTGATCCCGAGTTTGCAGCTGTCGGTGCCGGGGCAGCTGACCACGTCGGTGATCTCGCGGGCGCCGGCCTCGCCGAGGCCGAGCGCGACCAGGCGCTGCCAGACGTCGTAGAGCGCCTCGTCGCGGACCCAGCGCAGGACCAGGTTCTGTTGCACGGTGCTGCGCGCGTAGCCGCCGGTGAAGTCGCGCATGATCGCCGCCAGGCCGCGGAACTGCTCGGGGGTGAGGTCGCCGCGGACGACCTTGACCTCGACGGTCGAGAAGCCCTCCTGGCGCTGCGCCTGGACGTTGCCCTCGCGGAATCGCCCGAACTCGGTGTGATCGCCGTTCGGAGAGGCGGGCGCGGCCGGGACGGCGGGTGCATTGGCCTCCTCGTCGTCGTCGAAGCGCAGGCGCTCGACGTCGAAGTCGCGCTCGTCGACCCAGTCGCCCCGCAGCTCCTCGTCGACCTGCTCGCGGAAGGAGTCGATCCCGATCTTGTCGACCAGCACCTTGATCCGGGCCCGGGCGCGGTTGACCCGCAGCCAATCCTGGCGGTCGAAGATCCGCAGCGCGGCCTCGGCGACCTTGAGGTAGTCGCCGTTGTCGGCCTCGACGAACTCGTAGAGCGTGGGTGCGACACGGGCCATGATCGAGGTGCCGCCGCCGACCCTGACCTCGAAGCCCTTGACGCCGTCGCGTTCGCGGCTGAGGAAGGCGATGTCGTGGATGCCGGTGATCGCCCGATCCTCGTCGGAGCCGGTGAAGGCGGTCTTGATCTTGCGCGGCATCAGCTGCGTCGTCGGGTGGCGGACGAAGTAGCGGACATAGGCGCCGGCGTAGGGGGTCGGGTCGAAGACCTCGTCGGCGGCGACGCCGGCCCAGGGGTCGCCGGTGACGTTGCGCACCGTGTTGCCGCAGCCCTCGCGCGAGGAGAGGTCGGCCTCGGCGATCTCGCGCAGCAGCGACTCCATGTCGCGCAGCGGCACGTGGTGGATCTGGATGTTCTGGCGGGTGGTGATGTGGCCCTTGCCGAGCGGCGCATAGCGCTCGACCACGCTCGCGAAGGCCTCCATCTGCTCGGGGGTTACGCCGCCGAACGGGAGCTTGACGCGGACCATCTGCACGTCGGGCTGGCGCTGCCCGTAGACACCCTGCTTGAGGCGGAAGCCGATGAACTCGTCTTCCGGCTTGTCGCCGGCGAGAAACCGCTCGGCCTCGTTGTCGAAGTCGTCGAACTCGCGCTCGATGATCGGGATCACGTGGCCGGGGACGTTCTCGTAGGCCTCGGGATTCTCCAGCGAGCCGGTGCGGCCCTTGCCCCGTTGCTCCTTCTGCTGGTCGACGACAACCTCCACGTCGAGAAAAATAGCAAAACCCGACTGGGATTCGGGTATTTAGCTCTGAGCGGCCTTTTTTCGTGCCTGGAGGATCGACGCGGCCTCCCCCGAGTCGGCGACGTAGCCGTCGTCGGGATCGAGCGGCAACCCCTCCTCCGCCCAGCCGACGATTCCCTCGCTCAGCTTCGCGGCGTCGTAGCCGGCGTCCGCCAGGGCCTGGGTGGCCATCGTCGAGCGGTTGCCGCCACGGCAGTAGAGGACGACCGGCCGATCCTTGTCGATCTCCCCGGCGCGCTTCGCCAGCTCGGCGAGCGGCAAGTGGGTGGCGCCGGGGATCCGCCCGGTCTCCCACTCGTGCTCGGCGCGCACGTCGATGAGCTGCGCGCCGTCCTCGATCAGCTTCCGGGCCTCCTCCCGGGAGACCTCCCTACTCGCTTCGTCCATCAGTCGATCTCGGTCCCCTCGATCAGGAACGCGACCCGCACATGCGCCCGGTACTCGTCGAGGTTCTCGCCCCGGATCCCGGTCGAGACGATGTCGACTGCGCGGATGTTGCGCAGGGTGCCCTGCGCCTGGCTCAGCGCCTGTTTCGCCGCGTCGTCGGTGGACGTCTTCGAGCTGCCGACCAGCTCGATGATTTTCACGACAGCCATCTCGCTCCTCCTTCTAGATCCTGGACAGTGCCCTTCGCGCCGACGCCCTCCGCCAGCGCTGCCCGCTGCCACGGGCCGACCGGCTCAGGCGCCTCCGCGGGAACCGCGGTCTCCGCCACGAACCGCTCGATCGCCGCGGCGATGGCCGCCGCCTCGTCCACGCTCGCGCTTCGCGACATCTTCACAACCACTATTCAACACCCTCGCCTACTTGTTCAGGCCCGGGACGGGGTGGCCGTGCCTGGTTGTGTCGCAATAGAGGGGGTGCGGGTCGAACGAATCGGTGATCGCCCGGCCCGAGGGGTGGCCCTTGGAGCCGCACTGGATGACTGCGTCGCGGACGCCGTCGCGGGCGTCGATCACGTCGGCGCCCCCGCGGCCGTAGAAGCGGTCGACGCCCGGCTGACCGAGCATCGCGTTGGCGCCGGAATCTCCGATCAGGACGTCGTTGTCGAAGGAGCCCTCGATGTCCTCGTCGGAGCGGAGGTGGACCCGATGGCAGCCGCGGATCGCGTCGATGTAGGCGACGCCGGCGGCGAGGGAGATGTAGAGGGTGCCGGGGTGGGCCTGCGTCTCGGCGAAGGAGGCGTCGTCGCGGCCGGGGCCGCCGACCAGGGCGCCGCCGGCGCAGCCGCCCCCCGCCGCCAGCAGGTCGCCGCCGGGGCCGCCGTAGAGGTAGGTGGGGCCCGGAAGGCCGCCGATCAGCCCGTCGTCGCCGCCTTCGCCGTAGATGCGGTCGCTGCCGGCGCCGGACTCGATCAGGTCGTCCTCGGGCCCGCCGTGGATGACGTCGTTGCCGGGGCCGCCGGCGATGCGGACGAACCCGACCGCGGTCAGGGAGCCCTGGACCCGGAGGCGGTCGTTGCCCGGGCCGAGGTCGGCCATCAACCAGCGAGCGGGGCCGTGCACCGTGCAGGCGACCTGGCTGAGGACAGCGGGATCTGGGTGTTCGCAGCCTTCGCCGACCGAGATTCCCCTGGCGGCGGCGATCCCGAAGGCGCCCGTGCTTTCGTCGAATGCGACGGTGACGTCGTCGGCGCCCGTGCCGCCGACGAACTGGAGGCCGCCACCGCCCCCGGGCGTGGGATCGAGCTGGACGTAGGCGCTGCCGGTGGGGGCCTTTTCGGGACCGCAGGAAACGAGTACCGGACCGCCCTTGCAGCTGTCCGTGCCCTGGCCGCCGTTCAGCTCGTCGTGGCCGCCTCCGCCGACGATGTGGTCGTTGCCGGGGCCACCGTCGATCGCGTTTTCGCCCTTGTCGCCGATCAGGGTGTCTTTGAACGCCGAGCCTTCGAGGCTCTCGAAGCCGAACAGCTTGTCGTGGCCGTCGCCGAGTGCCTTGTGGGCTTTGAGCGAGGCCCAGACGCCGCTGCCGCCCCTGCCCGCCACGTCGGTCGCGAATGAGGCGACGTCGCCGCTGCCGGGGCCGCCGTACATCCGGTCGTAGCCGTAGTCGCCGTGGACTATGTCGCCGTTGCCGGGGCCACCGTTGACGATGTCGATCCCGAGCCCACCGCTCACCTCGTCTTCGTTGCCGGCGCCGCCGAGCACCTTGTCGTCGCCGAGTTCGCCCAGCACGATGTCGCGGTCGCCCGGTCCACCGTCGACCAGGTCGTTGCCCCGTCCCCCATGCAGAACGTCCGATCCCGGGCCGCCGCAGATCACGTCATTGCCCATTCCCGCGTAGACGACGTCGTTGCCCGGGCCGGCCCAGATCACGTCCCGGTGCGGCGTCCCGTGAATCACGTCGTTGCCGTCGGTCCCCACGATCGTCGCCCGTTGCCCGTGGCAGCGCGGCGGTTCTTCGGGCTGAGGCGTAGCCGCCCCGGCGCTGACCGCGAACGCTGCTCCCAACAGCGCCAGCCCAGTCACGATCCCCCTGATTCGTCCCTTCATGAGACGGCGATCGTAGTCAGAGAGCCGGAACCCGTCAGTCCAAATTGATCATCACGTGCTTGATCTCTGTGTAGTCCTCCAGGGCATAGATGGAGAGGTCCTTGCCGTAGCCGGACTCTTTGTAGCCGCCGTGGGGCATCTCGGAGACGAGCGGGATGTGGTCGTTGATCCAGACGCAGCCGAAGCGCAGCGCGTTGGCGACGCGCATCGCGCGGCCGACGTCGCGGGTCCAGACCGAGGAGGCGAGGCCGTAGCGGGTACCGTTTGCCCACTCGATCGCCTTCGCCTCGTCGGAGAACGGCTGCACGGTG
>DATMRN010000052.1:0-12937 GCA_035566275.1 Solirubrobacterales bacterium
CCGAACAGCGCCGCCTCGTCCCCCCCGGTCCCGGCCCGAATCTCCACCAGCACGTTCTTGGAGTCGTTCGGATCCCGCTCGACCATGGCCAGCCGAATCTCGTCTTCCAGCTCCTCCAACCGCCCCGGCGCCTCCTCGACAACCTTCCGCAACTCCGGATCCTCCCCCTCCTCCAACAGCTCCCGAGCCCCCTCCAGGTCGTCACTCAAGGTCCGGTACTCGCGCACAAACTCGCGCGCCGGCTGCAACTCCCGGTACTCGCGGCCCACTTCGGCATAGCGCTCCCGATCCCCAATCACTCCAGGGTCCGACATCTGCCGCTCCAACTCGGCAAACCGCGCCTCAATCTGCTCCACGAGTTGCTCGATCACCACTCACAACATAGACGTGCCGGAGCTACGCGACTATCTCGATCGGCGACTCGTCCGAGTCGCCTGGCGTCTCAACCGCCAGCACCGCCTCGAGCGCCGCGATCGCCACCGCCAGCTGCTTCTCGTCCGGCTCGCGCGTGGTCAGGTTCTGCAGCATCAGCCCCGGCCACATCACCGCCCGCACCCAGCGTTTGCGCCGGTTGCGCCCCGCCCACTTGATCACCTCGTAGGAAAGCCCGGCGATCAGCGGGATGCCGAGGATGCGAGAAGCGACGAGCCAGTACCAGGCGGGCAGCCCGATCGGCGCGAAGACGAAGATCGCCAGGACCATGACGATCAGCAGGAAGCTGGTCCCGCAGCGGGGGTGCAGGCGCGAGTAGAGCTTGGCCCGGGACGGCACCAGCTCGTCTTCGGCCTCGTAACAGGAGATCGTCTTGTGCTCGGCGCCGTGGTACTCGAACACCCGCCGCAGGTCGCTGAGCCGGCTGATCGCGGCGATGTAGCCGATGAAGATCGCCGTGCGCAGCACCCCCTCGACCAGCCAGAAGAGAAGCGGCGAGCCGAGCCTGTCCTTGATCAGGCTGGTCAGCCCGACCGGGACGACGAAGAACAGCCCGACCGCCAGCAGCAGCGAGAAGGCGATCGTCAGGCCCCAGACCCAGCCGCCGATCTCCTCCGGCTCGCCCTCCTCGTCATCCTCGAGCTGCGCGTTGGCCGAGATCGCCAGCGCCCGGAAGCCGATCTTCATCGACTCGCCTAGGGCGACGACCCCGCGGAGCACCGGCAGCCGCCAGGCGCGGTGGCGCTTCGCCCAGGGGACGAGCGTCTCGGACTCGACCTCGACCTCGCCGTCGGGAGCGCGCACCGCGACCGCCCAGGTCGAGACGCCGCGCATCATCACCCCCTCCAGCACCGCCTGCCCGCCCACCGGCGCGTCGCGCTTGGCGACCAGGGCGCCGTCGGGCATGCGCAGCGGGTCGGCCCCGTTGGATGAGACCGCCCCTGCCTGTGCCGAGCCCCCCTCCGGGCTCACCGCTTACTTCCCGGCCTTGGCGTGCTTCGCGGCGCGGCGCTGGAACCGCTCGACCCGGCCACCGGTGTCGACCAGCTTCTGCTTGCCGGTGTAGAACGGGTGGCACTCCGAGCAGAGCTCGACGTGGAGATCCGCCTTGGTCGAGCGGGTGTAGAACTGGTTCCCGCAGGAGCAGTGGACGTTCGCGAGGACGTATTCGGGGTGGATCTCGGCCTTCATCGCCACCAAGTCTAGATGACGCGTGGAACGCACCCATCCAGGGGTTGGGAAATGCCCAACGCGTGCCGATAGCTGGTCAGTGGAATCTAAGGGTACGAGCGTGGCCGGCAGGCGGGGGATGCGCACCCTTCGCAGCGCCCTGGCGGTCCTGCTGCTGGGAGGGACCGCGATCGTCATCCTCCACGACTGGCTCGGCGCCGGCGGCGCCGACCTCGACTTCGCGGTCGGCGGTCCTCTCTACGACGCGGTCGTGCTGGGCGCGGGCGTCGCCTGCCTCGCCAGGGCCACCGCCTTCGAGCGCGAGCGCTGGGCCTGGCTGCTGATCGGGCTCGGCATCCTTTCCTGGGGCGCGGCCGAGGTGTACTGGACCGCCTTCATCCAAGGCAACACGGCGGCTCCCTACCCTTCGCCGGCCGACATCGGCTACCTCGCCTTCTACCCGCTCGCCTACGCGGGGCTCGCCCTGCTGGTCCGCGCCCGAGCCTACGAGATGAACTGGCGGCTGTGGATGGACGGGCTGATCGCGACCCTCGGCACCGCTGCCCTCGGGACTGCCTTCGTCTTCGACTTCGTCGCCGGCAAGGCGACCGGCTCGATCCTGCAGACCGCGGTCACGCTCGCCTACCCGCTCGGCGACATCGCGATGGTCTCGATGGCGCTCGGCGTGGTCGCGCTGACCGGCTGGCGCCCCGGCCGCACCTGGTCGCTGCTGCTCGCCGGCCTCGTCGCCCTGGTGATCGCCGACATCGCCTACACGCTGCAATCGACCGCCGGCACCCTGCCGGAAGGGGAATGGATCGACCCGATCTACCTGATCGCCGCGGTCCTCCTGGGCGCAGCCCTCTGGCAACCCGCCGAGGCGGCGGCCATCACCTCCCCCGATAGATGGGACCGGCGGCGCGAGCTGATCGTGCCGGGACTCTTCGCCGGGGTGATGATCGGGCTCTTCGCGATGCAGTACTTCAGCGCGACCAGCGGCCTCTCCACCGTGCTCTGGGCGGCGACGATGATCGCCGTGATCGCCAAGCTGGCAGTGAGCGACAGGGAGAACAAGGCGCTGCTGCAACAGGTCCAGACGGACCCGCTGACCGGGCTCGGCAACCGGGGGCGGATGCAGGTCGATCTGGAGGGCCTCTGCACCCACGCGACCGAGGAGAGCCCGGTGTCTCTGTTGTTCCTGGACCTCAACGGCTTCAAGCGCTTCAACGACACCCTCGGGCATCCGGCCGGGGACACCCTGCTGACCCGGCTGGGAGGAGAGCTGCGAAGCGCCGTCGGGGAGGACGGGACCGCCTACCGCATCGGGGGAGACGAGTTCTGCGTGCTGCTGACCTGCGAGGAGGAGCGTTTCGACGCCATGGCGAGGAAGGCGGCGAAGGCGCTGAGCTCGAGCGGGAAGGGATTCGACGTGAGCGCCGCCTGGGGCGCGGCGACCGTCCCGCGCGAGGCCGGCAACCCCTCCGAGGCCCTGCAGCTGGCCGACATCCGGATGTACGCGCAGAAGGAGTCGCGGCGACTCGCCCACGTCGACGAGGAAGCGCCCGAGACCGTTGAGGTCACCGAGTGGCCGCGGGCGAGAACCGGAGCCTGAGGCAAACCCGCAAGCTGCGCGTTCTTCTTCGCAATGTGCATGTTTTTCGTCTGACCGGAGGAGCATGCTTCCGTCACGCCCCCTACAGGACGGAGAGCCATGCCCAAGGAGATCTTCGACCAGGACCGGCCGAGGAGCACGATGGCGCAGCGCCTCGACGAGGCTTTCGCCGGCTGTGAGACGTGGACGCTCGCCCCGCCCGTTCAGCGACGCAGCGAGATCGGCTTCAGCCCACGGCTGTCGAGCTCCTCGAGGATGATCGGCAACGCCGCGACGGTGCGGGCCCAGGAGCCCGGCGCGCTGTAGTAGTCGGCGTCGTGCAGGAGGAGGATGTCTCCGGCGCGAGCGCTGGCGGTCGAGCGACGGGCGATCGACTCCGCGGTAGCCCGGCGCGCCCAGTCCTTGCCCCACTGCGACCAGAGCACGGGCCGCCAGCCGCGGCGACGCACCGCACGTAGCCCGGCGCCACTGAAGATTCCGTAGGGAGGGCGATAGTCGGAGATCGCCTGGCCGCCGGCCTCCTCGATCGCCGCCCTGGCGCGATCGGCGTCGTCGAGCAACTGGCGTGTGCTCAGCCGCAGCAGGTTGCGGTGCCGGTGGCAGTGAAGCTCGGCCCGGTGCCCGGCGGCGACGATCTCGGCCACCAGAGCGGGGCGTCGCACCACCTGCTCGCCGGCGAGGAAGAAGGTGACCGGCGCTCTCGCTTCGCGGAGGATCTCCAGCACCTGCGGCGTCCCCTGCGGGTGGGGGCCGTCGTCGAAGGTGAGCGCGACCCCGTCGGCGCCGTCCTGGCGGTGGACGATCCCCAGCGCCGGGCCGATCCCCGGGACGACAGGGGCAAGCGCCGGGCCGGCGCGCAGAACCGCGGCGGCCGAAGCGGCGGCACCGGCCAGCGCTCGGATCAACGGTTGGAGTGGGCTGCGGCGGCGTGGCGGGCCGGCGGCAGCGCTTTCACCGGGTGCGAGACGATCACCGGGGTCGTGTCGGCGGCTTCCTTGCCGAAGTGGATGCGCCCCTCGATCGGCTTCGCGACCTTGGAGATCACCCGGTAGGGGGTTTCCCAGTCCGCTCCGAGGGCCCCGACGACGAGGACGGCGATGGCGACGACGCTGAGGCTGACCGCGGCGGCGGCGCGGCCGACCCGCAGGCGCCAGACCGGCTGCGGTTTGACCCGGGGACGCACGGTGAGGACGCGCGAGGCGATCGAGGGCAGCGAGGCGAAGGAGGAGTCCGGCGAGCGCCGCTCGCGGGTGACATGGCGCAGCACCGACTCCAGCTCGTGGTTGGAGCGCGCCACCTCGGCCAGCCCGAAGCGCTCGAAGGCGGCGTTGTTGGCGCGCAGGTGCCCGGCGGAGAAGCCGTAGGAGACGACCGGGCAGCCGCGGATGTGGGCCTCGAGCACGGTGAGGCCAGCGGTCGAGTGGACCATCGCGTCGGCGGCGGCCATCCAGTCGCTCATCTGGTCGGTGAAGCCGACCACCCGCACCTGCTCGTTGTCGCCGAAGCGCTGCTCCAGCTTCTCGCGGGCGACCTCGTTGCGACCGGTGATGCAGGCGACGAGGGTGTCGTCGCCGGAGAGCGCCGAGCGGATCGCTCCCTCCAGGTCGCCGATCCCCCAGCCGCCACCGGAGACCAGCACCACCCGGGCGTGGACGGGTAGGTCGAGCGCGCGGCGGGCGTCGCTGCGCGTCCGCGGCATCAGGAAGTCGCGGGAGATCGGCGGTCGCATCCACTCGGCGCTGCCGGGGCCGGCGAGCTTCTCGACTTCCTCGATCGACTCGGGGTGGGTGACGTAGTGCAGGTCGACCCCCGGGTGCGCCCAGTAGCGCAGCCCGGCGAGGTCGGTGATCGCCGACTGGACCGGGATCGGCAGGCGGCGGTTTTCGCGCAGCATCCCCAGCACCGCGGTGACGCCGGGGTAGGTGGAGACCACCACGTCGGGATCGTGCTTGGAGATCAGCTTCATCAGGCCGTGGGCGCCCAGCACGTAGGAGAGGTGATGGGCGAGCCAGCGGGTCGGCGCGAACCTGGAGATCAGCCAGTACTGGATGTCGAACAGCCAGGGCATCCAGCGGAAGGTGACCCGCGAGCCCTCGCGCACCACGGCGGAGACGATGCGTCCCATCGCCTCGAGGCCGTTGGCGATCTCCACCTCGGCGCCGGGGATCTCCTGTTCGAGGTCGGCTTTGATGATCCGCGCCGGCAGGTCGTGGCCCTCGCCGATGTCGGCGGTGAGGACGAGGACGCGGGGCGGGCGCTCCTCCGTCCCCGCAGCCCCGGCCAGCAGCGCCCCGTTGGCGTGGTCGTTGCCATTGAGGGAAGGCTTTTTGCCGGGGATGGGGTCGGGAGCGCGGATGCTGCCACGCACCCACTCGACGTACTTGCGCACACCCTCGCGGAAGCTCGTCTCCGCCTTCCAGCCCAACTCCTCCAGGGCACGGACGTTGGAGATCTCCTTGCCGGGGAAGTCGCCGGGCCGCGGCGGGGTGTGGACGATCTCGCAGCCACCCGTCATCTCCTGCACCGTCTCGGCGATCTCGAGGATCGTCACCACCTCGTCGCCGGAGAGGTTGTAGGTGCGGTTGGCGGCGGCCGGCTCCAGCCCGGCGACGATGCCGGCTGCCAGGTCCTCGACGTAGATGAAGCTGCGGCACTGGCTGCCGTCGCCGGCGATCGTCAGCGCCTTGCCTTCGAGCGCGAGGTCGGTGAACTTGGCGACGACGCCGGCGGCGCGGGCGCGCGGGCCGTAGGGGATGCCGAAGCGCAACACGGTGGAGTCGAGGTCGAAGAGCTCGGCGTAACCGGCGCAGTAGGTCTCTCCGGCCAGCTTGGTCGCGGTGTAGAGGTGGCGGGGCGCCGGGATCGGCGTCTCCTCGTCGACCGACTGCTCGGCGCAGTCGCTGTAGACCCAGGTGGTCGAGCCGTAGACGACGCGGCCGACCTCGGTCCGGCAGGCGGCCTCCAGCACGTTGAGGGTGCCGCGGGTGTTGACCTCCTCGGCCAGCACCGGATCGGCGTGGACGTGGGCGACGTCGGCGACGGCGGCGAGGTGGATGACGGCATCGCAGTCCCGCATCGCCAGGTCGAGGTTGGCCGGGTCGGTGATGCTGCCGGTGAAGGTCTCGACCTCCAGCGGCGAGTGGTAGGGCGAGGCGCTGAGGTCGAAGATCCGGGGAGTGATGCCGCGGTCGATCAGCCGATCGACCACGTGGGAGCCGATGAAGCCGCCGCCGCCGGTTACCAGGACCCTCATGACACCCCTTTCATGCTTCGCTCACTCACGCTAATCATCACCGGAGATCTCGTTCGCTCGCTCCGCACTCAGGCCTCCTTGCCGAGAGCAGCCTCGCGACTCTCCGGACGGTAGTAGAGCGGCACGCACCAATGGTTCTCGGCCACCCAGTCGGTGTTGGGCAGGTCCACAGCATGACCCATGATCCGGTGGCACGGCTGGTCGTAGACGCGGCCGGTGGACTTCTCGATCCGCTCGAAGACGATGTACTTGTAGAAGCCCGAGGTCATGCCGCCGGGCAGCTCGAGGCGGGCTGGGTGCAGCGGGTCGAGGTGCTCGCGCGCGTAGTCGTTCTTCCAGGCGACGATCTCCTCCATCCGCTCCGCCTGCACCAGGCCGAGGGCGGCGGTGAACTCGCTCATCCGGAAGTTGAGCCCGTCGACCTCGTGCTCGAACTTGCCGTAGTTGCGGAACTTTCGTGCGAACTCGATCAGCTCCGGGTTGGAGGAGACGAGCACGCCACCCTCGCCGGTCGAGACCGTCTTCGTCGCGTAGAGCGAGTAGACGCCGGCGTCGCCGAAGGCGCCGGGACGGCGACCGCCCCAGTCGGCGCCGTGCGCGTGGGCGCAGTCCTCGAGCAGGAAGATCCCGTTCTCGCGGCAGTAGGCGGCGATGGGGTCGGAGTCGAAGGCGAGGTGGCCGCCGATGTGGACGAGGATCGCCGCCTTCGGCTTGTGCTGCTCCGCCTTCGCCTTGAAGTCCTCGAAGGACATGCAGAGATCGGTGCGGTTGCAGTCGACGAACTCGACCTCGGCGCCGGCCTTGACCGCGGCGAGCGGAGTCGCCATGAAGGTGTTGGACGGGCAGAGCACGGTCTCGCCGCGGACGCCCGCGAACTCCAGCGCCGCCAGCGCCCCGCCGGCCCAGCTCGACAGCCCGAGGCTGGGCAGGCCGTTCCACTCGGCCCAGCGCCGCTCGAAGGCGTCCAGCATCCGCCCCTCAGACCACTGCTCGGAATCGAGCACCTCGCTCCACAGCTCGAACAGACGGGCACGGTCTCGGTGGTCGAACCCGATCGCGAACTTGGTCGCGTCAGGCCGGGTTGTCTCTGCGGGCCCTACGGTGGCTCCTTAGTGGGTGTGGCTGGGGGATTGCCTTCGCGGACGTGACGGCAGAAGGCGGATGCAAGGCTACCAGCGAGAGCGGACCCAATGCCTCGATCAGGTCCGCTCTCGCGCGGTTTCAATGACGGCGCCGACTGCACGTGAGCCCGCCAAGAGCATCGTGCCCGCGACGGAAATTGCCATGAAGGCGACCAAGGCGACGCCTCCGAGCGGCGTGGAGCCCCAGGACTCGCCGAAGATCAGCGGCGCCAGCAGCACCGGGACCAGCACCTGGACGGCGAACATCACCGGGGCGACGTGTGTCGCCGGCCGCCGCTGAAGGGCGCTCATCTCGCTCAGCAGCGCAAGGCCCTCCGATGCCGCGGCGGTGGCGAGCCAGGCCACCGCGACGAGCAGAGCGCCGGCGGCCAACTCGTCGGTCAGCAGCTTGCTTGCGATCGCGGTCCAGGCGTAGCCGCATCCGGCGCTGACCACGGGCAGGAGACCCACAACCGCGACCCGGCCTCGCAGCGCATAGGGAGCGGCGATCGGGATCGCGAGCAACCCCAGCGCCAGCGCGATAGCGCCGGTGCCGGCATGGTCGGTGGTCCGCTCCGGCGCAACCAGCGCCACCCCCGCCACTCCAATCACGATCGCCCCAACGGCCGCCCACTCCCGCAGCCCCGGAGCCTCCCCCAGCTTGGTGGCTCCTAACCAGAGCAGCAAAATCAATCCACTGGCCAGGCAAGGCTGCACGACGGTCAACGGGGCAAGCAAGAGGGCTCCAATCTCAAGCGGCCAGCCCAGCAGCCCCAGCGCGGTGGCCCCAAGCCAACGCCGGTTCTTCACCAGCCTCCCAATCAACGAGGGTCGCAACGAATGCTCCCCCGGCACCTCTCGCGCCTCCAACGCCTGCAGGGCGATCGAAGTGTTGTAGAGCAGCGATGCTCCGACTGCAGCGACTATCCCAAGTGCCAGCATGCACCGCGAGGTTATTCGGGCGGCCGAGCGCTAAGTCTCTTGGTAAAGCGGCCCGTCCCCACCCTCAGGCAGAGTCAGCCGCCCACCCTTCGCGGTAATAGCCCCGCACTGGACGCAGTTGGAAGCCGTCACGTGGACATCCACCTCGGCGGCGCCGTTCTCCAGCTGCTCGTCGGGGATCTCGTAGACCTGGGCGGGGCACATCGAGACCCAGGTCTGGGCGATCTCCCGCGGCACCCTGGTCTGGATGCGGACGTGGTTGGGGGCGTCGTCGCGGGTCGCGTTGCCGGAGAGGAAGACCGAGTCGAGCTTGTTGAAGGTCAGCTCGTTGTCGGGCTTGGGGTACTTGTCGGCCGCCTTGCCGATCTCCATCGGGATCTCGGCGTCGTCCTCGACCTTCCAGTGCCCGCCCGGGAAAGCGCCTTTGGTCGCGACCATCGCGCTGCCCATCGCTCCGCCGAAGATCAGGCCCTTGGAGAGCGGTTGGCGCATGTTGCGCGATCGGTAGAGGTCCTTCTCGATGACGGAGTTGTGGACCTTCTCGTCGTAGGCCTCGAAGTTGACCGAGTCTTCCTTCAGCGCCGCGACGATCGCCTCCGCGGCGTAGATGCCGGCGTGCATCGCATAGTGGACGCCCGCCAGTTCGGCGATGTTGACCATCCCCGCGCCATCCCCGGCGAGCACCATCCCGGGAACCGAAAGACGCTTCGGCATCGCCCAGTAGCCGCCCGAGGGCATCGTCTTCGCGCCCCAGGCGACCCGCTTGCCTCCCTCGATGATCTTCCTGATGAAGGGATGGGTCTTGAAGAGCTGCAGCGCGTCGTGGACGCTGAAGGTCGCGTCGGTGTAGTCGAGGCCGACGACCAGCCCGAAGCAGACCTTGTCCTCACCCATCGGGTAGATGAAGCTGCCGCCTGCCTCCTTGTACCGCGGGCTCCAGCGCAGCGGCCAGCCCAGGGTGTGGATCACCTTGTCCAGCGGCTTCGGGACCTCCCAGACCTCCTTGACCCCAAGCTCCCAGGCCTGCGGGTCGACGCCGTGCATGTCGAAGTAGTCAAGCGCGCCGTAAGTGAGATGACCCAGGGTGCCCTCGGCCAGCACCGTCGCCTTGGCGACGACATCGGAGCCGGGCTCGAAGTTGGCAAGCTCCTCGCCGTCCTTGCCGCGACCGCGATCGCCGGAGCGGACGCCCTTGACGACCCGGTCCTCGACCAGCAGCTTGGTCGCGGCGGTCTCGGAGAGGATGTAGACGCCGGCTTCCTCCGCTTTCTCGGCCAGGAAGCGACCCAGTTTCGAGACCGAGAGGGTGTAGGTCCCGTCTTTGCGGAAGTTCGGCGGCGTCGGCTTCACCGGGAAGGCCGCCTTCGACGTCAGGAAGTAGACGGCGTCCTTGGTCACCTCCTGGTACACCGGCGGCCAATCGGCGGGGTCGAGGTCGGGGAACAGCTCTTCCATTGCCGAGGGCTTCACGTTTGCCCCGGAGAGCAGGTGCGCCCCGGGAACTTTGCCCTTCTCGATCACCGCCACGGGAACCTCGCCCAGCTTCTCGGTCAGCTCCGGCTCGTTCTCGAGCAGCTGCATCAGCTTGTTCGCGCAGGCGAGGCCGGCGGGCCCGCCGCCGACGATCGCCACGCCGACCTCGATGCGCTCGTCCTCAGGATCGGTCGGGGGACCGATCACGTCCGCTGAGTCGAACGGCGGCGGGAACTCACTGGGTGCGACTGCCGGCATCTCTAGCTCCTTTGCGGCGACTGAGCCTGCTTGCTCAGCCGCCCCTCTTCGCCTTGATCGCCTCGGTCAGCTTGGGCAGGATCTTGTGCAGGTCGCCGACCACGCCGAGGTCGGAGAACTCGAAGATCGGCGCGTTCTGGTCCTTGTTGATCGCGAGGATGTTCTCCGAGCCCTGCATCCCGACCTTGTGCTGGATCGCGCCGGAGATGCCTGCGGCCAGGTAGAGCTTCGGCGCGACCGTCTTGCCGGTCTGGCCGATCTGGGCCGCGTAGGGGTACCAGCCGGCGTCGACCACGGCGCGGGTCGCGGCGACGGCGCCGCCCATCGACTCGGCCAGCTCCTCGCAGAGCTTGAAGCCCTCGGCTGCGCCGAGACCCCGGCCGCCGCCGACGAGGATGTCGGCGTCCTCGATGTTGACGTCGGCGCCGCGCTGCTCGCCGCGCTGAACCAGCTTCGCCTTGGAGGACCAGGAGGACAACTCGACCTCGACGTCGACGACCTCGGCGGCAGACTGGCCGCTCTCGTTGGCGTCGAACGCGTTGAGGCGGCCGATGATGATGCCCGGTTCGGAGACGTAGCCGACGTCGGCGATCTGGGAGTCCTGCAGGATCGGGCGCTCGACGACCAGCTTGCCGTCCGCCACCTTGACCTCGGTCACCTCCATCGTCACGCCGGCGTTCAGCCGCGCGGTCAGCCCGGCGCCGATCTCGAAGCCGAGCAGGCCGCCGCCGAACAGCGCGTAGCCGAGGTCGTTCTCGGAGATGACCTTGGCCATCACGTCGACGATCGGCTGGGCGAGGCCCTCCGGCACGTCCTTGGCGCGGTAGACCTTGGCCGCGCCGTAGTTACCGAGAGAAGCGCAAGCGTCGTCGGCAATGTCGCCGACCACGACCGCGGCGGCCTCGCCGCCGATTTGTCCAGCCAACTTCGCCGCCTCGGAGATCGCCCCGAGCGAGTTCTTGTTGAAGTTGCCCTCGTCGTCGTGGAGGGCGTAAACCAGGATGCCTGCCATCTAGATCAGCTTCCTCTCGTCGAGCCAGGCGACGATCTTCTCGACCGTCTCGTTGGTGTCCTCGTCCTCGATGATCTCCCCGGCCTCCTTGGCGGGTGGCGGGTTGAGCGCGAGGACCGCTGTCTTGGAGCCGGACTCGCCGACCATGCCGCCGTCGATCCCGACGTCGGCGGTCGCCTTGGCGTCCAGCGGTTTCTTCTTGGCGCCCATGATCGCCTTCAGGCTGGGGTAGCGCGGCTCGTCGATCGCGTCGCCGACGCTGATCACCGCGGGCAGCTCCACCTCGACCGTGTCGTAGCCGTACTCGGCCTGGCGCTCGCAGCGCAGCTTGCCGTCGGCGACGTCGATCTTGATCACCTGGGTCAGCGAGGGCATCTTCAGGTGGTCGGCGACGACGGCGCCGATCGTGTAGCACTCGCCGTCGTCGGACTGCTGGCCGAGCAGGACCAGATCGGGGCTCTCGGACTCCAGCACCTTGGCGAGCGAGTAGCCGGTGGCGCAGACGTCGGAGCCGGCCAGGGCTTCGTCGGAAAGGTGCACCGAGCGGTCGGCGCCGAGCGCAACGGCCTTGTGCAGGGCGCGGACGGCGGAGTCCGGGCCCATCGTCACCGCGACGACCTCCTCGACCGGGATCGCACCGCCCTCCTTGATCTGCATGGCGGCCTCGATGGCGTGGGTGTCGAAGGGGTTGAGGTTCCTCTCGCCGCTGCGGTCCAGTCGCATCGTGTTGGGGTCGATGCGCTTCTGGACGGCGGCGTCCGGAACCTCCTTGACCAGGACGCAGATCTTCAAGTTGAAGCCTCCTTGGGCTGGTTGACTGACCAGTCAGTCAGTCTATCTATCCATCAGACGGTGCGCTATTCGCTTTTGTGTTGTTCGTCACGCTCGTGGCGCTCCGCGGCCCCGTCGCGGATGAACTCGACGATGTCGTCGGTGCCGGCTCCCGGGGTGAAGACCTCGGCGACTCCGAGCCTCTTCAGCTCCGGGATGTCGTCGGCGGGGATCGTGCCGCCGACCGTGACCAGGACGTCGTCGATCCCCTGCGCGGCGAGCAGCTCGACCACGCGGGGGACGAGGGTCATGTGGGCGCCGGAGAGGATCGAGAGACCGACGGCATCGGCGTCCTCCTGGATCACCGTCTCGGCGATCTGCTCCGGCGTCTGGTGCAGGCCGGTGTAGATCACCTCCATGCCGGCGTCGCGCAGGGCGCGAGCGATGATCTTGGCGCCGCGGTCGTGCCCGTCGAGGCCGGGCTTGGCGACGACGACGCGGATCTTGCGGACGGTGGCGGCCTCCATCGGCGCGGAACCTTAGAAGACCGGCGACTCTGTGTAGGTCCCGAACACTTCCTGCATCGCCGAGATCATCTCCCCCTCGGTGGCGCGGGCACGGGCGGCGGCGGCGATCGGTGGCATCAGGTTCTCCTCGGTCGCGGCGGCTCGCTTCAGCTCGGCGAGGGCGCCCTCGACCGCCACAGAATCGCGGCGGGCCCTGGTCGCCTGGAGGCGGTCGACCTGCTTGCGCTCGAGCGCCGCGTCGATGCGGAGGATCGGCGTCGGGTCCTCCCCATCCTGGACGAAGTCGTTGACGCCGACGACGATCCGCTTGCGCTCGTCGAGCTCGCGCTGGTAGGCGAAGGCGGCGTCGGCGATCTCGCGCTGGGG
>DATMRN010000053.1:0-6352 GCA_035566275.1 Solirubrobacterales bacterium
CGGGCAAGTCCCCGCAGCAGGCGCTCGCAGCGGTCAAGACCTTGCTCGAAAAGACCAAGGCGCAGCCTGGCAGCGCGCGTGACGCGCTCGCCGCCTTCACCCAGGGCGAGGGCGACGTCCTCCTCGGCTACGAGAACGACGCGATCAAGGCCGAAAAAGAAGGCGAAGCGGTCGAATACGTGATCCCGCCCAGCACGATCCAGATCGAAACCCCGATCGCCGTGACCAAGGAAGCGCCCGAGCCCGCGGCTCAGGACTTCCTCAAGTACATCTGGTCGGAAGCCGGGCAGAAGATCTGGGCCGAAAACGGCTACCGCCCGGTCAACCCGAAGCTGGTCGACCCGAAGCAGTTCCCGACCCCGAAGGATCTGTTCAAGATCGCCCAGTTCGGCGGCTGGGACAAGGTCAACAAAGAATTCTTCGAAGAAGAATCCGGCTCGGTGGCCAAGATCGAGCGTGAACTCGGGGTCTCCACCTCGGGCTGAGCATGGAGGCCCACGCCACGACAGCCTCCACACCCCGGGTGGGCATGCGCCTGCCCGGGGTCGGAGCCGGCCTCGGCCGGGGGACGGTCGTGCTCTACCTGAGCGCGATCGTCCTGCTGCCGCTGGCGGCGGTCGTCAGCCAGTCGCTGGAAAGGGGAATCGGCTCCTTCTGGGAAGCGGTCACCTCTCCCCTGGCGGTTGCGGCGCTGGAGCTGACCGTGAGCTGCTCGCTGATCGTGGTCGTCGTCAACGCGATCTTCGGGACGATCATCGCCTGGATCCTGGTCCGCGACGACTTCCCCGGGAAGGGCGTCGTCAACGCGGTCATCGACCTCCCCTTCGCGCTGCCGACGATCGTCGCCAGCCTCACCCTGCTGGCCCTCTACGGCAACGAAAGCCCGCTCGGCGTCCACCTCGCCGCCACGCGGGCCGCGGTCGTCGTCGCCCTCCTCTTCGTCACGCTGCCGTTCGTGGTCAGGGCGGTGCAACCGTTGCTGCTCGAGATGGACCGTGAGATGGAGGCGGCCGCGGCCTCGCTCGGGGCCGGCGGCTTCACCATCTTCCGCCGCATCATCTTCCCCAACCTGCTCCCCGGCCTGGCGGCCGGCGTCGCTCTCGCCTTCGCCCGCGCGCTCGGCGAGTTCGGCTCGGTGCTCCTCTTCGCCGGCGGGCTTCCCCAGACCATGGTGTCTTCGATCTTGATCCGCCAGCAGATCGAGTCCGGGAACGACGTCGGGGCATCCGCCGTCTCGGTCGTCCTCCTGCTTGCCTCGCTGCTGTTGCTGGCGGTCGTGACGCTCATCCAGCGCTGGGGTAGCCGCCACGAACGAAGCAGCGGTGGCGGGCTGACCGTGATGCCCATGAGCGGCGAGGACTTCACCGAGGAGAGGGATCCCGATGAGGACCGCTAGCTCCGCGCGCAGCCGCTGGGGCCTGCGCACCCTCGGGCTCGGCTACCTGACGCTGCTCCTGCTGGCGCCCCTGGCGATGATCTTCTACAAGACCTTCGAACACGGGATCGCGGCCCCCCTGGACGCGATCACCTCCCCCGACGGCCTCCACGCGCTGAAGCTGACGCTGATCATGATCGCGGTGGCGGTGCCGCTCAACACGGTCTTCGGGGTCGGCTGCGCGCTGCTGCTGGTCCGCCACCGTTGGAAGGGCAACCCGGCGATCGACGCGATCATCAACCTGCCCTTCGCGATCTCGCCGGTCGTGATCGGCCTCTCGCTCTTCCTGCTCTACGGCACCAACGGATGGCTGGGGCCGACACTCGCCGAAGCCGGGATCAAGATCCTCTTCTCGGTGCCGGGGATGATTCTCGCGAGCGTCTTCGTCTCGCTGCCCTTCGTGGTCCGCGAGACGGTGCCGGTGCTGCAGGAGATCGGCACCGACCAGGAGCAGGCCGCCTCGACCCTCGGCGCCAGCGCCTGGCAGATCTTCTGGCGGGTGACCCTGCCGGCGATCCGCTGGGGGGTCGCCTACGGCGTCGTGCTGACGACCGCCCGCGTGCTCGGCGAGTTCGGCGCGGTGACGATCGTCTCCGGCTCGATCTCGGGCCAGACCCAGACGCTGCCGCTCTTCGTCGAGAAGCAGTTCGAGGCGTTCAACCTGCCGGGCGCCTACGGCGCATCGATCCTGCTCGCGGTCCTTGCGCTCTCCACCCTGCTGGCAATGAACCTGCTCAAACGAAAGGAGGACGCCTGATGGGAATCACAGTCGAGGGAGCATCGAAGCGCTTCGGTGACTTTCAGGCGCTCAAAGACGTATCGATCGAGGTGCCGAACGGGTCGCTGACCGCCCTGCTGGGGCCCAGCGGCAGCGGCAAGTCGACCCTGCTGCGGGCGATCGCCGGGCTAGAGACGCTCGACGGCGGCCGGGTCCTGATCGAAGACGAGGACGTCTCCACCAAGCCGGCGCAAAAGCGCGGGGTCGGCTTCGTCTTCCAGCACTACGCCGCCTTCAAGCACATGACCGTGTTCGGCAACGTCGCCTTCGGGCTGACGATCCGCAAGTGGAAGAAGCCCCAGATCGAGGAGCGGGTACATGAGCTGTTGCGCCTGGTCCAGCTCGACGGGCTCGCCGAGCGCTACCCGTCCCAGCTCTCCGGCGGCCAGCGCCAACGGATGGCGCTGGCGCGGGCGCTCGCGGTCGAGCCGCAGGTGCTGCTGCTCGACGAGCCCTTCGGCGCCCTCGACGCCAGAGTCCGCAAGGACCTGCGCACCTGGCTGCGGCGCCTTCACGAGGAGATGCACGTGACGACGATCTTCGTCACCCACGACCAGGAGGAGGCGATGGACGTCGCCAAGCAGCTGGTGGTGATGAACGAGGGCCGGGTCGAGCAGTCCGGCACGGCCGACGAGCTCTACGAGCAGCCGGCCAACGAGTTCGTGATGAGCTTCGTCGGCGAGGTCAATCGCCTCGGCGACCACTTCGTCCGGCCGCACGACATGGACGTCGTGCTGGATCCCGACGAGCGCACCGAGGAGGCGATGGTCCAGCGGATCGTCGCGCTCGGCTTCGAGATCCGGGTCGAGTTCGCGCTCGGCGACGGCACCGAGGTATGGGCGCAGCTAACCCGAGCCGAGCTCCAGAAGCTGGAGCTGCGCGAGGGCCAGATCGTCTACCTCAGGCCCGGCCAGGCAAAGAGCTTCAGCGGTTCGCCGCCGTCCAACGGCCACGGGGCCTCGACTCCCCGGAGCCAGACGGACGACGGCGACGCAGAGGTATCTGCAGCCGTCTGAAGGGGCGACGGGGCGGGGCGCGCTATGCCGGGTGGCGCCCCGCCCCATCTCGCCGCTCATCCTATTCGCGGGGCCTCCGGCTTCTGCGGGTAGGCCTGGGCCGCGAGGTTCCAGCTCTGGAGCGTGAACGCCACCGTCGGCGCGGCGCCGTTTTTGGTCGGGGTGCCCGCGTACTGGACCGCGACCGTGTGACCGCCTTTGCCCAGCACGGTCGTCGTCGTCACCGTGTGGACGGCGGCAACGGCGGCGGTCGAGCCGCTGACCGTGGAGAGGGCGAAGTTGACTTTCGCGGCGGGCTGCCCGTCGACAAGGATCTGGATCGGGCAGGCGAGGCCGGCCGTCGGTCCTGTGCAGGTCGCCTGGCCCGAAAACGTGATCACCGCCGGGGCGACCCCCTTCGTCGCGAACGAGGCGAAGGCGGTGGGGATGTACCCCGCCGTGGTCGCCGAGACCGGCCCGAAGACCGTGCTGCTCGCCGCGATCGCGACGTTCGGGGTCAGGGGCGCGGTGGCCTTCTTGACGAAGGTGTTGTCGGCGGCTTTTTTCTTCAGGAAGAGCCCCGACGCCCTCTTGTTGGTCAGGTAGAGATGAACCGCCTTCTGGCTTGTCAGGAAAGGGCTGCCCGCGAACGACGGCGTGACCGCGATCGCGGCGGCAAGCACCGCCGCCAGCGCGACAGCGGTCGCTGCGCGAGGCGTTGAAAGTCTCCTGCTGAGCAATTGAACCTCCATGTCCGTGGCCTGCCGGGTGGGCCTTCTTTACAAAGTAAGTCAATAAACTATAGAAGGTGCTAGGGTCATGTCGAGTAAGACCATCAAGAAACTCTTTTTCGGCAGGAAAGGAACCGCGACAGATGAGAATCAAGACCCTCGCCATATCGGCGATCGCCCTCCTGGGGCTCGCCGTGCCGGCCTCGGCCGGCGCGCAGACCCTGATCGGGTCCGGATCGGTCGCCGCGCAGCCGGTGCTGCAGGCGCTCTTCGCCCAGTACACGAAGGTGACCAGGGGGAGGGTCAAGTTCGTCTACACCGCAGACGGAGGCAACGCCGGCGTCAAGGACGTCCAGAACGGAACCAGCCAGTTCGCCGGCCAGGCCCGTACCCCGCTTCCCAGCGACGCCGGGACGACCTACGTCAAAATGTATCTCGACGGCCTCTGCATGGACGTCAACCCTCAGAACAAGCTGAGCAATATCAGCATCCAGCAGATCCACGACATCTACACGGGCCTGCTGACCAACTGGAGCGCGGTGCCGGGCTCGGGCCTGAGCAGCACGATCGACCCGGTCGGCCGTGACACCAACGGAGGCACCTACAACTTCTTCCTCCAGGCCGTGCTCAACAACCAGGCGCCGTCCTCGAACGTCAACGCGCTGACCGCCGACGGCCTCGTCGTCAACGCGGTCAAGCAGGACCCGAACGCGATCGGTTACGCCGGGCTCGCCTGGCAGGGCAGGGGCATCAAGTCCGTCAAGGTCAACGGCGTCCCCTGCTCGGCGAGGACCGTCAAACCCCTGAAGTACCCGCTGTCGCGCTACATCTTCCTGGTCCTGCCGACGGCGAACCCGAACCCGGCGGTCACCAGGTTCATCGACTGGGCCCGCCGCGATCCGGTGGCTGGGGAAGTGATCGACAAGGCCGGCGGAGTCGCCGCCTTCAACAAGAAGCCGAAGAAGCACTAGGTGGAGGAGGAGTACCTCCAGGAGCACGGCCCACGGTGGTCGGACCAGCGCATCGAGCGTCTGCTCGGCGCGCTGGTCTGCGCCGTGGTGGCGCTGCTGCTGGCGATGATCGTCTCCGTCTTCGTGCGGGGATGGCCGTCGTTCGCCCACAACGGCCTGGCCTGGTTCGGGGCGGGCGGCAACGTCGACGGCCAGCTCAACGCGATCTTCTTCTCGGGCCAACCCGGGGTGGAACCCCTCTACACCTTCCACGCCTGGCCGCTGATCTGGAGCACCCTGCTGATCACCGGCGGCGCCGTGATCATCGGCCTCTTCTGCTCGCTGTTCGTCTCCGTCTTCATCGTCGAGTTCGCGCCCGAGTGGATGCGCAACGTGCTGGAGCCGGTGGTCCGCTTCCTGGCCAGCGTCCCCTCGGTGATCTACGGCCTGCTCGGGGTGCTGGTGCTGGTCCCGTTCATCGGCAACCACCTGGTGACCGAATCCCAGAAGGCCTCCGTCGCCGGCGTCATCTCGCTGAGCGGCTACAGCCTGCTGGCGGCGATCCTGATCCTCACCGTGATGATCGCCCCGCTGATGGTCTCGATCTTCTCCGACGGGCTGCGGGCGGTGCGTCCGGGCTGGCTGGAGGGATCGCTGGCGCTGGGCGTCAACCGCTGGCGCACGACGTGGAAGATCGCGGTGCGCACGGCGCGCCCGGCGATCGTCGCCGGGACCGTCCTGGCGGTGGCCAGGGCGATCGGGGAGTCGGTGATGCTGGCGATGATCTCGGGCTCGGTCGGTTTCTCGCCCAACCCGGCCGACGGCCTCATCTTCTTCTACGAGCCCTCGCGGCCGCTGGCGCCGACGATCGTCAAGAACATCGACCAGCTCAGCTCGCCGCCGGCCAACGCGACGCTGTTCGCGATCGCCGCGGTGCTGCTCTTCTCGGCCGCGATGCTGTCGCTGGCCGGTTGGGGGGCCCGGCGGGCGATGCGCAAATACGGGGCGACGGCCTGATGGAGTCCTCTGTCGCGACCCCGCCGGCCGGCCTCCCCCCCTCCGGCGTTCCCCCGCGGCCCGGCAAGGGCGCCGTCGAGGGCAGCGCCGCCTGGCGGCTGTCCGACCGCATCGGCCTGGCGATCTGCTGGGCGCTGGGCCTTCTCTTCTGCGCGATCGCCGTGGCGATCGTCGTCTACCTGCTGATCCAGGGAATCAAGTACCTGCGCCCGTCGATGCTGGTCACGCCGGCCTCGGCGGGGTTCAGCCAGAGCCAGACCGGAGGCTTCTCCGACGCCCTGATCGGCACCCTGATAGTCGCCGTGATGGGCATCTCGATCGCGCTGCCCGTCGGGGTCGGCGTCGCGGTCTGGCTGGTCGAGTACGGGCGGCCCACCGGCCTGGCCCGGATCACCGAATCGACGATCGAGGCGATCGCCGGCATCCCCTCGATCGTCCTCGCCCTG
>DATMRN010000054.1:0-3657 GCA_035566275.1 Solirubrobacterales bacterium
TCGAGCAGCTGCCGCCAGGGGGTCCCCGTTACGGGGGGGGCAGTCGGGCCCGCCTCGGCGAAAGCACAGTCTTCCGGCGAGTCGGGCCCGACTGCCCTTGCCAGCTCGAGGGCCGCTGCGCGGAGCGCCCTGCCAGGCTCCGAAAGGAGGAAGCGAGCTTGTTCGAGGTCTCCGGCCGAGAGACGAGCGGCGGCGGCTACCTCGTCGGAATTTCCGGCGCCTGAGAAGGCAGCTTCTATGGCGGGGATTGGGAGAGGGGCGAAGTCGACTGGGTGGCAGCGGGAGGCCACGGTCTCCAGCAGGGCCTCGGGCTCGGAGGTGAGGAGGATGAGGTGGACGTATCGGGGCGGCTCCTCGAGGGTCTTGAGGAGGGCGTTCTGGCTCTCGTCGCGCATCGCGTCGGCGGCCTCGACGACGAAGACGCGCTTGCCGCCCTCGTAGGGGCGGTAGGCGGCGGCGCGGATCACCCGCTCGCGGACCTCCTCGACCAGGTGCTGGGCGCCGCGGGGGGCGAGCCAGACGAGGTCGGGGTGCGGCGAAGGGTCGAGCAGGGCGCGGCGGCGAGCGTCCTCGGGGTCCTCAGCCGCCGCGGCGACGATCTCGGCGGCGAAGGCTCGAGCGGCGGCGCGCTTGCCCGCCCCGCGCGGGCCGCGGAAGAGGTAGGCGTGACTCGGGCCGGAGACGAGCGCAGCGCTGAGTGCGACTCGAGCGCGCGGCTGGTGCTCCGTGCTGCTCTCCAGCGCGGCGATCATCGCGGTGAGTTCGCGGTTTGTCGCGCATAGCGAGACAAAAGGCGAACTCGGCTCATCGGCCGGCGCTCCGTACGGCGCTCATTACGCGGGCGTGGACATCGTCCACGCTGCCTTCGCCGTCGACGACGGCGACACGGTCCGAAGCAATCTGGGCTATCTCCTCGTAGGCCTCGGCGACGGCGCGCTGCAGCTCTATGCCCTCGGACTCGAAGCGGTCCTCCCCCCCGGCGCGGCCGAGGCCCACCTCGGGGTCGACTCGCAGGAGGACGGTGAGGTCGGGCCAGAGGCCGTCGATCACCGTGTCGGTCAGGGAGAGGACGTGGCTCGTGCCGAGCTCTCGGGCACCGCCCTGGTAGGCGACGCTGGAGTCGGCGAAGCGGTCGGCGACGATGTCGCGGCCGGCCTCGGCGGCGGGACGGATGACGCGGCTGACCAGGTCGGCGCGGGCGGCGGAGAAGAGCAGCAGCTCGGCGAAGGGGTCGAGGTCGAGGGCCGGGTCGGCGAGCAGCTCGCGGATCCGCTCGGCGGCTTCGGTCCCCCCCGGCTCGCGGATCAGCAGCGTCTCGGGGCCGAGCGCCTCGGCGAGCAGCCGCGCCTGCGTGCTCTTGCCCGAGCCATCGACGCCCTCGAGCGAGACGAACAACTCCGCGGCCTCAGCCTTTGGTCGCCGCTTTGGCGCGTTTGCGACGGCGGGTGCCGGCATCGGCTTTGGTCGCCGTCTTCGCCGGCGCTTTGCCGTCCTTGTCGGCCTCACCGATCGGCGGCGCTTTCGCCATCGCCTCTTTCGCCGCCCGGGCGGCTTCGCGCTCGGCGCGGCGTTTCTTCATCTCCTGCATCGACTCGCAGTCGTCGTTGAGGCAGAGGTTCCAGGGGCGGCCGCGGAAGGGGACGACTTTGAGCCGCGGGGTCTGGCCGCAGACCGAGCAGCGGTCTTCGAGCTTGAAGACGTCGCCGCGCTGGGGCAGCGGGAAGGTCTGGTCGCAGGAGTCGGGGTCGTCGAGGGTCCAGCCGCTGCAGCCGACGAAGCGTTTGCCCGATTTTTTGGCGCGGATGATGCGCAGCATGTTGGGCGAACCGTCCTCCTTGGCGCGGCCCGCCTCTTCGCAGACCTTGCAGGGGCCGAGGATGCGGTCCTGGTCCATGCCGGCCCAGACGACCTTGGCCAGGTCCTCGCGGCTGGAGTCGATCTCCGACCAGGTCTTGTGGAGCAGGTCGCGGCTCTCGCCGACGACGCCGTCCTTGGTCATCTCGCCGGCGGCGATCCGGTCCATCTCCGCCTCGAGCTGGGCGGTCATCTCCGGCGTCGCCATCCGCGGCACGAACCTCTTGAACGCCTCATACATCGCGATCCCCGTCTCGGAGGGGATCGGCGGGTTGGCGTAGACGTAGCCGCGGTCGAACAGCTTCTGGATGATGTCGGCGCGGGTCGCCTTGGTGCCGAGGCCGCGCTCCTCCATCATCTCGATCAGCTTGCTCTGGGAGATGCGCGAGGGGGGCTGCGTCTCCTTGTCGACGATCCAGGGATCGCCGTCGAGGTCGAGGCTCTGGCCCTCCTGGAGCTTCGGGATCTCCTCGTCGGGAGAGCGGGCGTAGGTGTAGATGGCGGCGTAGCCGGGGTCGACTACGACCGAGCCGCGGACGAAGTAGGTCTCCGACCCCGCCTCGATGTCGGCGCGGGTGGACTCGGTGATCATCGGCGGGCTGAAGGTGGCGAGGAAGCGGCGGACGACCAGCTCGTAGACGCGGCGCTTCGGCCCCTCCAGGGCGCCGGGGTGGATCGCCTGGGTCGGGTAGATCGGCGGGTGGTCGGTCGTCTCTTTCTTACCGCGGGTGGCCTTCAGCTCGCCGTCGAGGAGGCCGGCGGCGGCGGAGAACTCCCTGACCCGGACCAGCGAGGAGACCAGCTCGCGGACCGGCAGAGAGACCGGGTAGACGGTGTTGTCGGTGCGCGGGTAGGAGATGAAGCCGTCCATGTAGAGGTCCTCGGCGATCCGCATCGCGCTGGCGGGGGTGATGCCGAGGCGGCTGGAGGCGTCGGTGCTGAAGGCGGTGGTGTTGTAGGGGGTCGGCGGCTTGCGGGTGTTCTTGCGCGCGGTGACCGACTTGACCGTGCCGGGGCTGGAGGTGCCGGCGAGCGCCGCGTCGGCCTCCGTCTTCTCCCAGAACTTGTCGACCATGTGGTGGGTTTCGAAGCTGCCGTCGGGGTGCTGGAACTTGGCGAACAGCTCCCAGAAGGGTTTGGCGACGTGGGCGCGGCGCTCCATCTCACGCTCGACGATCAGCCCCAGGGTGGGGCTCTGGACGCGGCCGACGGAGAGGAAGTTGGAGCCGAAGCGGCGGGTGGAGAGAGAGACGGCGCGGGTCAGGGTCGCGCCCCAGAGCAGGTCGATGTCCTGGCGGGCGGCGCCGGCGTTGGCGAGCGGGTAGGAGAGCTCGTCGAGGTCGGCGAAGGCGCGCTCGATCTCCTCCTTGGTGAGGGCGGAGTAGCGGGCGCGCTTGATGCGGAGCGTGCCGTCGCGGGCGCCCTCGCGGGAGCCGAGCGCCGGGTTGGCGTCGAGCATCTCCTCCAGCGCCTCGAGGCCGATCAGCTCGCCCTCGCGGTCGAAGTCGGTGGCGATGACCAGCTCGTCGGCCTCCACCGCCACCTTGCGGATTGCCTTGACGACGTTTTTGTCGGTCGGCTCCTTGACCAGCTCGGCGTCGATCAGGTCGTGGAGGTCGGTCTTCTGCCAGTTCGAGTAGCCCTCGGGGAAGGCCGGCCCGAGCACGTGGCCCTTGAGGCCGATCGTCATCTGGTCGCCGTCGGCGTCGGTCCAGGTGTAGTAGGGGACTTTGAAAGTCTTGTCGGTGGAGGCGCTGCCGCCGCCGAGGATCTCGGCGATCTTCTTGGCGCTGTTGTTCTTCT
>DATMRN010000055.1:0-3180 GCA_035566275.1 Solirubrobacterales bacterium
AGGGCAAGGCCGACGACCGGGCCAGCCGGCTCTCAGGGGGGCAGCAGCGGCGCCTCGACGTCGGCATGGCGCTGGTCGGCGACCCCGAGCTGCTCTTCCTCGACGAGCCGACCACCGGCTTCGACCCCTCGGCGCGGCGCCAGGCCTGGGACGTGATCGCCGGCCTGCGCGATCTCGGCAAGACGGTCTTCCTCACCACCCACTACATGGACGAGGCACAGCGCCTCGCCGACCGGGTGACGATCATCGCCAAGGGCGAGATAGTCGCCCGCGGCACCCCGGAGGACCTCGGCGACCGCGAGAGCCAGCCGGCGAAGATCACCTACAGGCAGGCCGGTGAGGAGGTCACGCTGGAGACCACGACCCCGGTCGAGACCCTCAACGAGCTGACCGGGCGGGCGCTCGAGCGGGGAGTGGACCTGGAGGGGCTGGAAGTGACCCGCCCGAGCCTCGAGGACGTCTACCTGGAGCTGACCGAGCAGGCATGAGCCTCGTCCTGCACCAGTTCCGCTACGACCAGAAGGCCTTCTGGCGCAACCCGGCGTCGGTCTTCTTCACCGTGATGTTCCCGGTCATCCTGCTGCTGATCTTCGCCACGATCTTCGGCGGGCACACGGTCAACGTCCGCGGCGGGATCAAGACGACCACCTACTACGTGCCGGCGATCATCACCCTCTCGGTGATCTCGGCGACGATGCAGAGCCTGGCGATGTCGCTGGTGATCGCCCGCGAGGACGGGCGGCTGAAGCGCGGACGCGGCACCCCGATGCCTCCCTGGGTCTTCATCGCCGGGCGGATCGGCAACTCGATCGTCGTCGCGCTGATCATGATGGCGCTGCTCGCGGCGATCGGCCGCGTCCTCTACTCGGTGCCGATCCCCTGGGACCGCCTGCCGGCGATCGTCGTCACCCTGACGATCGGCGCCGCCGCCTTCTGCTGCCTCGGCATCGCCCTGACCGCGGCGATCCCTTCCCAGGACGCCGCCGCGCCGATCGTCAACGCGCTGCTGCTGCCGCTCTACTTCCTCTCCGGCGTCTTCATCCCCGACGACCAGCTCCCCAACGGCGTCATCCACTTCGCCGACGCCTTCCCGATCCGCCACTTCTTCGAGGCCTTCTTCAACGCCTACGTCCCGGCCGGCGGCGGAGGCTCGGGGATCGAGTGGGGCAACCTCGCCATCGTCGCGGTCTGGGGCGCCGCCGGCCTCCTCCTCGCCGTCCGCTTCTTCCGCTGGACCCCCCGCAGCGGCTAGATGAACTGTCCGCCGATGGGCCGAAAACCGACGCATACCGTCGGAAATCGGCCCGTCGGCGGGGGTGGGCGCTGCATCGGCCGCGGCGGCCCGTATAGCCTCCCGGCCCGATGTTGCACCATGTCCTCTTGGAGGTCTCCGACCTCGACCGGAGCGCTTCCTTCTACGACGCGCTGCTCGCTCCCCTGGGCTGGCGGCGCCATTTCGAGGAGGACGAGACGGTCGGCTGGGGGATCGCCAAGCCGGTCTTCTTCATCGCCGCCCACCATGAGCCCAAGCCCGGTTTCGGGCTGCTCAGCTTCTCGGCCGCCGGGATCGTCGCCGTCAAGGCCGCGTGGGAGTCCGGCGCCAAGGCGGGCGGCGCCGGCGTCGCCGAGCCAGGCGAGAGGCGGTCCCACGGCTCCGGCTCCTACTCCGGGTTCCTCAAGGACCCGGACGGCTACGAGATCGAGATCACGATCGGCAGTGACTAGCATCGGCGTACAACGACTTCAGGAGGGTTCGACTTCATGGCTGTGAGGGTCGGCATCAACGGCTTCGGACGGATCGGGCGCAACGTCTTCCGCGCGGCACACGCGGCGGGAGCCGACCTCGAGTTCGTCGCGGTCAACGACCTCACCGACCCGGCGACGCTCGCCCACCTGCTCAAGTACGACTCGATCCTAGGGCGCTTCCCGGGCGAGGTCGAGGCCGGAGAGGGCTCGATCTCGGTCGACGGGGCCGAGCTGAAGGTGCTCTCCGAGCGCGACCCGTCGGCGCTGCCCTGGGCCGACCTCGGCGTCGACGTGGTGATCGAGTCGACCGGTTTCTTCACCGCCCGCGACGACGCCGCCAAGCACCTCGCGGCCGGCGCCAGGAAGGTGATCATCTCCGCCCCCGCCAAGGAGCCCGACGTGACCGTGGCGCTCGGCGTCAACTTCGACACCGCCTATGACCCGGAGAGCCACCACATCATCTCCAACGCCTCCTGCACGACCAACTGCCTGGCGCCGCTCGCCAAGGTGCTGAACGACTCGTTCGGGATCGAGCAGGGCTTGATGACGACGATCCACGCCTATACGGCCGACCAGCGCCTTCAGGATATGCCGCACAAGGACCTGCGCCGGGCGCGGGCCGCGGCACTCAACCTGATCCCGACCACGACCGGCGCCGCCAAGGCGGTCGGGCTGGTGCTGCCGGAGCTGAACGGGAAGCTGAACGGGTTAGCGATGCGGGCGCCGGTCGCAACCGGGTCGGTCGTCGACCTCGTCTTCACCACGCCAGAGCCGGTCGAGGTCGGGCAGGTGAACGCGGCGGTCAGGGCCGCCGCCGAGGGGCCGATGCAGGGCATCCTCTCCTACACCGAGGATGAGATCGTCTCCACCGACATCGTCCAGGACCCGCACTCCTCGATCTTCGACGCCGGCCAGACGATGACGATCGGCGACGGCCGCATGGTCAAGGCGGTCTCCTGGTACGACAACGAGTGGGGCTATTCCAACCGCTGCGTGGAGTTGGCGGCGAAGGTCCTGGAGCCGGTTGCAGCCGGTGCCTGATCCCGCCGGGCGTTGAGCTTCTGGAAGAAAAGCGTCCGCGACGCGGAGGTCGCGGGCAGGAGGGTGTTGGTCAGAGTCGACTTCAATGTCCCACTCGACGAAGGCCGGGTCGCCGACGACACCAGGATCCGCGCCGCTCTGCCGACGATTGAATTGCTGCGCGAGCGTGGCGCGGCGGTGGTCCTGGTCTCCCACCTGGGTCGGCCGCAGGGCAAGCCCGAGCCGGCGCTCTCGATGCGCCCGGTCGGGGAGCGGCTGGCGGAGCTGCTGGGAGCGAAGGTGCGCCAGGCGCCCGCGGTGATCGGCGGCGACGTCGAGACGATGGCCGGGGGACTTGGGCCGGGAGAAGTGCTGTTGCTGGAGAACGTGCGCTTCGAGCCCGGCGAGACGAAG
>DATMRN010000056.1:0-2607 GCA_035566275.1 Solirubrobacterales bacterium
GCAGAGGCCGTCCGCGACCTGATCTCCCAGTTGCAGGAGCTGGAGGCGATCGAGGATGCTGCCGACGACGACCGCCTGACCGAGGGCGAGCTGGCCCGCTTCGACCGCCAGGTCCGCTACTTCAGCGACATCGGCCGCCCCGGGCTGACCCCGTCCGAATGCCAGGAACGCCTGCGCGAGGCGCGCCTCGCCGTGATCGGCGTCGGCGGGCTCGGCGGCTGGGCCGCCTGGGCGCTCGCCTGCTGCGGGGTCGGGGAGATGTGGCTGGTCGACGGCGACCGAGTCGAGGTCAGCAACCTCAACCGCCAGATCCTCTACACCGAGGCCGACATCGGCCGGCTCAAGGTCGAGGCCGCTGCCGAGCGCCTCACCGCGTTCAACTCGGCGATGCGAATCGAGGCGACGGCGAAGCGGCTGGAGAACGAGCAGGAGATCGCCGAGTTCGTCGCCGGCTCCGACGTCGTCATCGACGCCGCCGACTGGCCTGCCCACGACATCGAGCGCTGGGTCAACGCCGCCTGCTTTAAGGCCGGCATCCCCTACATCACGATGAGCCACTTCCCGCCGATCGCCCGGGTCGGGCCGCTCTTCGTGCCGGGGACAACCGGCTGCTTCGCCTGCCAGGAGACCGCCTTCCGCCGCGCCTACCCGCTCTTCGACATCGCGATCGAGCAGCGCCGCGCCCAGCCCTCCCCCGCCGCCACCCTCGGCCCAGCCTGCGGGCTGATCGGCGGCCAGGTCGGGCTGGAGATCATGCACCACATAACCGGCCTCGCCGAGCCCTCCACCCTGGGCGTCTCCCACATCTACGACCTGCGCACCATGGAGGTGGAGCGAGAGCCGGTCGTGCCAGAGCCCGGCTGCCCGGTCTGCGGCGAGATGCAACCCGCGGCAGAGAGCGACTCCCGCCTTGGGGCCCCTTCGTCGCCAAGCGCGGCTGAGGCTGACGGCGCGGCCGCGGTTAGGCGTGGGTAGCGATCAGGCCCGCAAAGCCGACGAGGTAGGTGGCGATCATGCCGCCGCCGACCTGGATCATCGTGCGCTGCACCGAATCGATGCGGGTATTCATTTCAGTGCGGAGAGAGCGAAGGTCGGCATCGACTCGATCGAAGCCAGCATCCATGCGCCGCCCTAAATCATCGACACGACCGTTCAGATCGTCCAAGCGCTCGTCGGTCCAAGTACCCCTCATCGACTCCATGATCCCAGACTAATCGTCCAGGTGTGCCATGTGGCGCCACGAAGTGACAATTGTGCGCCTCGCTCTCCGTCGTCGCCGAGCTGACGCGGCCCCTGGATCATCGACGCCGAACACGACGGAACCGCCGCCCCATCCCTCCTAGAATGCACCAATCCGCCGGCGTAGCTCAGTTGGTAGAGCACTTCACTCGTAATGAAGGGGTCCCCGGTTCAAGTCCGGGCGTCGGCTCTGGCGGTCCGACCGTTGGCGCCGGCGATTCGTCTTGCTTCGACGGGGCCGAGGTAGGGGGTTAGGGCGAATTCGGTCAGGTCTTTTCGCAGGGGCTCGAGGTCTTGCTCGCCGGCCAGGATGCGCCGCCCCAGCAGTGTGGCTATGCCACCCACCACGGCCTCGTCGGTGGCCTCCGGCATCGCCGCGCCTCCCGGCGCCGGTGGCGCGCCCTCGCTGAAGAGGGATACGAAGCTCTGCAGCGCCTCCTGGTAGCGGTCGTAGATCCCCTGCCCGCCGCGCAGCCCCTCGACCAGCGCCAGCCGCGCCAGCGCCGGCTCGCCCGCCAGGAGCTCCAGCAGGGCGGCGAGCGCGTCGCGCACCCCCGTCGCCCACCCCTCCCGCTCTGCACAGGCCGCCGCCACGCGCTCGCGAATCCGCTCGACCGCGACGTCGAAGGCGACCAGGAAGCACTCGTCCTTGCTCGCGAAGTGCTTGTAGAAGTCGGCCTTGGAGACGCCGGCGCGCTTGCCGATCGCCGCCACCGTCGTCTTGTCGTAGCCCTGCTCGTAGAGAGCCTCGGCGAGGCCGGCGATCAGCCGCTCGCGCTGGTTGCGCGCGACGAGCTCGCGGGGAAGGCCGTGGCGGCCGCGGGGGAGTCGCTCCGGGTTCAGGCGCTGGAGTCTGCCAGCGCCTCGCCCGTGCCGTCCCCACGCTCAGCCGCGACCCCCAGGTACGGCGCCAGCATGAACTCCGACAGCTCCGGCAGCAGGTCGGTGGCCCGCTCGGTCTCCTCGCGGCGAATCTGCTGATAGACGATCCAGGCGACTCCGCCGATCAGCGTCTCCTCGATCGTCTCCGGCAGCCGCTCGTCGTGGGGGGCGCTGCGCTGGGCCAGCTCGACGAAGCGCTCGACCGCGAGCTCGTAGTGCTGAGTCGCGGCCGGGGTCGAGGAGAGGACCTCGATCAGGCACATCCGCGCCAGCGCCGGCTCCTCGGCGACGTAGCCGAGGAAGGAGGCGAGCCCGGCGTGGAGCCGCTCCTCCCAGCCGCCCTCAACTTTCCGGCAGTCGGTCTCGATCCGCCGCATCGCCTCGTCGACCGCGGCGTCGAAGGTGGCGAGGAAGACCTCCTCCTTGCCTTCGAAGTTCTCGTACAGCGTCTTGCGGGCGACGCCGGCGCGGCGGACGATGTCGCCG
>DATMRN010000057.1:0-4168 GCA_035566275.1 Solirubrobacterales bacterium
CACGGATCTCGTCGGGGAACTCAAGCAGGCGCTTGACCAGCTCCTTCTCGGTGGGCTCCAGCGCCTCGCCGGCGGCGGCGCCGCCGTTCGCCTCCGCCGCCCGCTCCGCCCCCTCCCCCGCCTTGCGCAGGATGCCAGCGATCCGGGCGTGCGCGTACTGGACGTAGTAGACGGGGTTGTCGTTGGACTGGCGACGGGCCAGGTCGAGGTCGAGGTCGACCGTGGTGTCGTGGCTGCGCCAGAGCATGAACCAGCGGGCCGCGTCGACGCCGATGTCGTCGAGCAGCTCGTCGAGGGAGACGAAGTCGCCGCTGCGCTTCGACATCTGGGCCCGCTCGCCCTCTTCGACGATGTGGACGAGGCGCATGATCGGCGCCTCGAAGGCGTCGGGGTCGGCGCCGAGCGAGGCGATCGCGGCGCGGATGCGGGGGACGTAGCCGTGGTGGTCGGCGCCGAGCACGTCGACCAGCCGCTCGAAGCCGCGCTCCAGCTTGTCCCAGTGGTAGGCGACGTCGGCGGCCAGGTAGGTCGGTTCGCCGTTGGCCCGGATCAGCACTCGGTCCTTGTCGTCGCCGAAATCGGTGGTGCGCAGCCAGAGCGCGTCTTCGCTGCGGTAGGTGTGGCCGTTCTCGTCGAGCAGGGCGAGGGCGGCGTCGACCTCGCCGCGCTCGTAGAGGTCGCGCTCGGAGAACCAGTTGTCGAAGCGGACCCCGAAGCGGTCGAGGCTGGCGCGCACGCCTTCCAGCACCAGCTCCACGCCGCGCCGCCCCAGCGCCTCGGTGTCGGTGGGGTCGACCCCCTCGGCGGCGATGCGCTCGGCCAGCTCGGCGACGTAGGCGCCCTCGTAGCCGTCCTCGGGCATCTCGGCGCCGATCATGCGGGCGGCGATCGAATGGGCGAAGCGCTCGACCTGGCCGCCGGCGTCGTTGACGTAGAACTCGCGCTTCACGTCGTGGCCGACCGCCTCCAGCAGCCGCACCAGCGCGTCGCCGTAGGCCGCGTGGCGGCCACCGCCGACGTGCAGCGGGCCGGTCGGGTTGGCGGAGACGAACTCGACCAGGACGCGCTCGGGCGAGCCGGTCGGCGCCGGGCCGAGGCGCTCGCCGGCTGCGCCCAGGCCCGCCATCGCGCGGCGGTACCAGGCGTCGGAGAGGAAGAGGTTGACGAACCCCGGCCCCGCCACCTCGATCCGCTCGAGGCTCCCGCCGCCGGACAGGTCGCGCTCCAGCTCGGCCTGGAGGCGCTCGGCGACGGCGCGCGGGCTCTCGCCGAGTGGGGCGGCGAGCAGCATCGCCGCGTTGGAGCTGTAGTCGCCCAGCTCGGGGGTGCGCGGGCGCTCCAGGGAGGGCTCAGGGCCGGTCGGCTCGCCGTCGCGCAGGGCGCGGGCCGCCTGGTTGACGGCCGAGCGCAGCTCGGCGATCGAGTCCGTGGAGGTCATCGACCCCATCGTATGGACCCCGAGGGGGACCAGGGTACGCTGGCGCACCTGTGCGCGTAGCCGTGATCAGCGACATCCACTCCAACCTGCCCGCGCTCGAGGCCGTGCTCGCGGCGATCGACGCCGCCGGGACCGATGAGGTCTGGTGCCTGGGCGACGTGGTCGGCTACGGGGCCGAGCCGGACGCCTGCGCCGAGGCGGTTCGGGAGCGCTGCGACCTCTGCCTGGCCGGCAACCACGACCTCGCCGTGCTCGGCGGGCTGGACATCGCCGCCTTCTCGGATACAGCGGCCGAGGCGGTCCGCTGGACCCAGGTCAACGCCGCGGAGTCGACGATCGAGTTCCTGCGAGAGCTGGAGCCGACCGGCCTGCGCGAGGGGGTGGGCCTGTTCCACGCCTCCCCGCGCGACCCGGTCTGGGAGTACGTCCTCTCGATCGAACAGGCCGACACCTCCCTCGACGTCCAGCCCGAGCGGGTCTGCTTGATCGGCCACTCGCACCTCTCGCTGTTCTTCACCCGGCCCGACGGCGAGGAGCCGGGCGAGACCCGGGGGGCGCAGACCGGCGACGGAGCGCTGCTCGACCTCAGTCGCGGCGCCTGGCTGGTCAACCCCGGCAGCGTCGGCCAGCCGCGTGACGGCGATCCGCGAGCCGCTTGGATGGAGCTCGATACCGAGGCGGAGTCGGCCCGCTTCCACCGTGCTCCATACGACATCGACCGCGCCATCGAGCCGATCGCCGCCGCCGGCCTCCCCAAACACCTCGCCGACCGCCTCTACGTGGGGACGTGAGCGTCAATTGCAGGGCAAATCTAACCTTTATGTCGTTCTCTAGACTCGGTTCATGGGTCGCCTGACCGCACCTCTGCTCGCCCTCGTCCTCGGGGCGGCCGCCGCGATTGCGCTCGTCGCCTGCGGGGGCGGGAGCAGCGCCAAGCTGCTGCCGGGCAACACCGCCAGCCAGATCACGACCAACCTCGACGAAGTGAAGCGGCTAGCGCAGAGCGGCGAATGCGTCGGGGCCGAAGACGCGGCGCAGCAGGTCAGCAACCAGATCGACGCGCTCGGCGGGGTCGACAAGAAGCTGAAGCAGGCATTGCGCGAAGGGGCCGCCAGGCTCAACGAAGTGGTCGCAAGCTGCAAAGAAGAATCCACCGAAGCGGTGGCGCCGGCCAATCCCCCGGAAACCACCGAAAGCGCCGAACCGGCGAAGAAGGCGAAGGGCACCAAGGAACCTAAGGCGCCGAAGCCGCCCAAGACGACGCCGCCAGCGACGACGCCCGCAGAACCGACGACTCCGACCACGACGACTCCCGCCACGCCCAAACCTCCCGCAGGCGGCGGAGGCACCGGCGCGCCCTCCGGCGGAGTCGGCCCGGGCGCTCCGGCCGGGGGAGGCTGATGGAGGCGGGAACCCTCTCCGGCCGCTACGAGATCATCGACCGGCTCGGCTCCGGCGGGATGTCGAACGTCTACCGGGCTACCGACCGCATCCTCGAGCGGACGGTCGCGGTGAAGGTGCTGGCCGAGCACCTCTCCGACGACGAGCGCTTCGTCGCCCGCTTCCGCCGCGAGGCGCTGGCGGTCGCCAAGCTGATCCACCCCAACATCGTCCAGGTCTACGACACCGGGGTCGACGAGGGGCGTCACTACATAGTCATGGAGTACGTCGAGGGGCGCTCGGGGGCGCAGATCCTCCAGAAGCAGGGGCCGCTGGACGCCGAGGCGACGGCGGAGATCGGGGCGCAGGCCTGCGCCGGTCTCGACTACGCCCACCGGCGCGGGATCATCCACCGCGACGTCAAGCCGGGCAACCTGATGATCGTCGGCGGGCCGGTGGGCGGCGGCCAGCTGGCGGTGAAGCTGACCGACTTCGGGATCGCGCGGGCGATCGAGCAGACCCGGATAACCCAGGTCGGCTCGGTGGTCGGCACCGCCGCCTACCTCGCCCCCGAGCAGGTGCGCGGCGAGGAGGCGACTCCGGCCACCGACGTCTATGCGCTGGGCGTCGTCCTCTACCAGTTCCTGACCGGGCGGCTGCCCTACGAGGGCTCCTCCCTGGCCGAGCTGGCGGTGCGCCAGCAGAACGAGCGAGCGCTGCCGCCCAGCACCTACAACGAAGACGTGCCGGAGACGCTGGGCGCCGCGGTGCTGCGGGCGCTGGAGGGCGACCCGAGCCGGCGTTACGCCAGCGCCGGCGAGCTGGCCGGCGGCCTGCGGCTGGGGCTGCAGGGCGAGGACGTGACGCTGCCGATGGCAGAGGGCGCCACGCCGACCCGGACGCTGGGCGGGGAGACGGCGACGCGGCGCCTCGACCGGACCGAGCTCCGCCCGACGTCCTCGCCGACGAGGCGACCGCTGGCGCGGGCGCCGCAGCCGCCCGTACCGCTCGCCGAACCACGCAAGCGAGGCGCCTTCTCCCGCTTCGTCCGCTTCGTCCTCGCCCTCGTGGCACTGGTCCTGATCGCGGCGGCAGTCGCGGCGGCGGTGATCATCACCACCGACAAGGCGGCGGGGGTGAAGGTGACCAAGGTGGCTGGAAACACGGTCGAAAAGGTCGTCGAAGAAGTGAAGGAACTGGTCAAGAAGAACTCGAAGTAGGACGGGCGCGGATGGGAAGGGAGTCGGGTGCCCCTCCTGCGCGCTGACTTTTTCGCCTTGCGCGCGCCGGCTCTCGCTGAGTGGTCTGTGCGAAAAAGGTAGCGCCGCGCGCAGGAGGGGCACCCGACTC
>DATMRN010000058.1:0-6314 GCA_035566275.1 Solirubrobacterales bacterium
CGATCCCCGCCTTCGTTGACCGGTTCGGCCGAGCTCCCTGACTCGGTCGTCGCACCGCCGGCTCCCGTCAGCCGGCGGCCGCTGACGGCGACTCGGCGGCCGCCCGCTTCGCGGCCTCGGCGCCGAGATACGGGGTGAGCGCGAACTCCACCAGCTCAGGCAGCAGCTCCTCGATCTGCTCCGCCTGCTCCATGATGATGCGCTGGTAGATGATCCAGAAGATGCCGCCGACGATCGTCTCCTCGAGGGTCCCGGGCAACTCCTCGCCCTGCGGGGAGACCTTGCGGCCCATGCGGAAGAGGGGGACGAAGGCCTGGATCGAGCGCTCGTAGCGCTCGACCGCGGCGGGGCCGGCCGAGAGCGCCTCGACGATGCAGGTGCGGGCGAGGGCGGGCTCGCTGGCGACGTAGTGGAGGAAGGCGGCGAGGCCGACGTTGACCCGGGCGGGCCAGGCGTCGACCTTGCTGGCGGCGTCGACGACGCGGCGCAGCGCCTCCTTGACGGCGAACTCCGAAGCGGCGAGGAAGCAGTCCTCCTTGGAGGAGAAGTTCTCGTAGAAGGTGTTGCGGGCGATGCCGGCGCGGCGGACGATGTCGGCGACGGTGACGGCGCGGTAGCCCTTGTCGACGGTCTCCTCGGCGAGGGCGGCGATGATGCGGGCCCGCTGGTGCTGGGCGATGAACTCGCGTGGCAGCGGGTGCCGCCCGGGCGGCGGTCGCATCGCCGGAAAGACGCGCTCGGCCACAAAAGCCAGAGTACCTAGGAGCGCCCACTATTCCAAGCTGGACGTATCGACTAGATACCGCTACAGTACCGGAGACCAGACAACGCGTTCCCCTGATCGAGACATGAAAGGCTCCGATGGGAAAGCAAGCCGAAACCGAGGTCCTGGCAGGGGCTGAGGGGACCGGCGCCGTGGGATACCGCTCCTCCCACGCCAAACACGCTCCCGCACTCAGACTCGTGAGCTCCCCGAAGCGCCAACTGATCCTGGACGGGATGCTCGAGGCGGTCGGCGCCGTGGGATACGAGCAGACCTCGGTGCGGACGGTGCTCGACCGCACCGAGGTCTACCGCCAGGCGTTCTACGACAACTTCGCCGACAAGGACGACTGCTACCTGCAGGCGTTCGACGCCGGGGTGGAGCGGGTCGAAGCGCTGGTGCTCGCCGCGGCCGCGAGCGAGGAGACGTGGGTGGGCGCGCTGCGGGCGGGGCTCGGCGCGCTGCTCGACTTCTTCGACGCCGAGCCCGACGTGGGGCGAGCGCTGGTGGTCGAGGTGCACACAGCCGGGGCCGAGGCGCTGGCCAGGCGCGGGGCGGAGATGCAGCGGATCGTCGGCTTCATCGACCTGGCGCGCGAGGAGGCAGGCGAGTCCGAGCAGCCGCCGCCGATCGCCCCGGAGGGGATCGTCGCCGGCATCCACGCCGTCATCCACTCACGGCTGTCGACGGGAGCCACGGACGGCTTCCGCCGGCTGCTGCCCGAGTTCATGTACTTCGCGGTGCTGCCCTACTTCGGGGTCGAGGCGGCGAGCGCCGAGATGCAGGCGGCTAAAGCCTGACCAGGTTTCCCGCGACGATCCCCCGGGTGACGCCGCGGAAGTCGACGACGAGCGGGGCGTTGGCGACGAGCGCTTCGTAGTCGATCCCCGGATGCGCGGTGACGATCGCCACCAGGTCGGTGTCGGCGAGGGCGGAGTGAAGCTCGACCGAGGTCAGGCCCAGCTCGGCCAGCTCGGGGACGTAGGGGTCGTGGTAGGAGATCTCGGCTCCCAGCGCCTGCAGCAGTCCGACGATCTTCAAGGCCGGAGATTCGCGGGTATCGCCGCTGCCGGCCTTATAGCCGGCGCCGAGGATCAGGATCTTCGATCCCTTGACCGGCTTGGCGGCCTCGTTTAAGGCGCGCTCGATCCGCTCCACGCAGAAGGCCGGCTGGGCCTGGTTGACCTTGCCGGCCAGCTCGATGAACTCGGGGTAGAAGTCGTGCTCGCGGGCCTTGAAGGCGAGGTAGAAGGGGTCGACCGGGAGGCAGTGCCCGCCCATCCCGGGGCCGGGATCGAAGCGCATGAAGCCGAAGGGCTTGCTCGCGGCGGCCTCGATCACCTCCCAGACGTCGATCCCGAGCCGGTCGCAGAGCTGGGAGAGCTCGTTGACGAGGGCGATGTTGACCGAGCGGAAGATGTTCTCCAGCAGCTTCGCCAGCTCGGCCGCCTCCGGGGTGGAGAGGACGATCACCTGCTCGCAGATCTCCGCGTACAGCTCCCTGGCGCGCTCGGCGCAGCGCTCGGTCAGGCCGCCGAGGAGCTTCGGCGTGGTGGCGATGCTGTAGTCGGTGCGCCCGGGGTCGATCCGCTCGGGGGAGAAGGCGAGGTGAAAGTCGCGCCCGGCGGCCATCCCGGACTCCTCGAGGATCGGCATCAGCCGCTCGCGGGTGGTGCCCGGGTAGCTGGTCGACTCCAGCACCACGAGCTGCTCGGGCTGCAGGACCGCCGAGAGGGCGGTGGCGGACTCCAGCAGGTAGGTGAGGTCGGGCTCGCGCGAGCCGCTGAGCGGGGTGGGGACGCAGACGATCACCGCGTTGCAGGAGGCGACGTCGGCGTAGTCGGAAGTGGGGCGAAGGCGATCGCGCAGTGGAGTGAGGATGTCGTCGCTGATGTCCTCGATGTAGCTGCGGCCCTCGCTCAGCGCCTGCACCTTGCGCGGGTCGACGTCGAGGCAGACCACCTCGTGCCCGGCCTCGGCGAAGGCGACGGCGAGCGGGAGGCCCACGTAGCCGAGGCCGAGGATCCCGATCTTCATCGGCTGAGTGTAGGGGCCGGGGACACTCCGAGAGAACGCCGAGGGCGGCCTGGGAGATCGGCTGCGGAAGGGTTGGACAGGCCGCCGCCGCTGCCCTACGCTGAATGGATGGATTCGCCTTCTCATCCGAATCCACAAGGCCTGCCGCGGGCCTACGCCGTCCGCTCGGAGCGCGAGCGCCTGCTGGAGGCGATGGTGCGAGTCGCGGCGGCGAAGGGGTACCAGGCGACGACCGTGGACGACGTGATCGAGGTCGCCGAAGTGTCGAGCGAGACCTTCTACGAGATGTTCGCCGACAAGGAGTCCTGCTTCCTGGAGTCCTACGACGCGGTGATCGACGTGCTCGTCGCGCACGTGTCGACGGCCTTCGAGACGGCGACGGGCGAGCCCTGGCCGGATCGGATCGCCGCCGGGCTGCGGGCGCTGGTCGAGCTGCTGGCCGCCGAGGCGGACATCGCCCGGATGGCGATGGTCGAGGTGACCGCGGCGGGCGACGACGCGCGCGGCCGCTACCGCGCCGCGCTGGCCCGCTTTACCCCCTTCCTGGAGGAAGGGCGGACGTACTCCGGCCAGGGCGACGAGCTGCCGCCCGACACGGCGCGCTTCGCGATCGGCGGCGCGACCTCGATGATCTTCGACGAGATCCGCGCCGGCCGCGGCCCTGACCTGGTGCGCATCCTCCCCGACCTCGTCTTCGCCGTCCTGATGCCCTACCTGGGCCCCGAAACGGCCGAGGAAGAGATGAACCGCGTGGCCCGCGGGGACTGAGCGGGGGCGGAGGAGTCAGACGCCCTCGCCGTGGCGGCCCTCGCCGGCGGCGAAGCGGGCGGCGCCTTGGGCGGCTATCTCGAGCACCTCGCGGCCGAGGCGATGCTCCAGGGCGAGGCCGTCGGGGAGGGGCAGGCCGAAGCCCTCGATCGCGGCGCGGCGGTCGGCGAGCATCGTCTCCTGAGGGAAGGCGGCGATCCTCTCGGCTAGCTCGAGGGCGCGGTCGAGGTGGGCGCCGGGCTCGACCACCTCGTTGACGAGGCCGATGCGGTGGGCCTCCTCGGCCTCGACCGGGCGGCCGGTGAGGATCAGCTCCAGCGCCCGGCCGATGCCGACGATGCGGGGGAGGCGCTGGGTGCCGCCGTCGACCAGGGGCACGCCCCAGCGGCGCTCGAAGAGGCCGAAGGTCGAGCCCGGGGTGGCGATCCGCAGGTCGCACCAGAGGGCCAGCTCCACCCCGCCGGCCAGGCACCAGCCGTCGACCGCGGCGATCGCCGGCTTGGAGGGGGTGAGGCGGGTCGGCCCCATCGGGCCGGCGGGGTGGTCGACGTCGAGGTCGAGCGCCTTGAGGTCGGCGCCGGCGCAGAAGGCCTCGCCGCCGGCGCCGGTGAGGACGAGGACGCGCGCTCCGTCGTCCGCCTCGAAGTCCTCGAAGCCGCGACGGAACAGCTCCGCGGCGGCGGCGTCGATCGCGTTGCGGCGCTCGGGGCGGTCGATCGTCAACACCGCGGCGGCGCCGACCCGCTCGTAGCGAACCTCCCGGTTGCTCATCGCGGCCATCCTCGCACAGGGCACCCACCCCGGTTTTGCTACAAGACCCATTGACTAGTCACCGCGATCCCTTTAAGTTCGAGGCCTTGGAAGCGAACGAACCGCCGACCTCCGGTCGGCTCGTAGGACTGGAACCTGGGAGAGGCGAGTGGAGCGAGGCGGTGCTCTCGCTCTCGGGAGGCGGCTACCGGGCTGCGCTCTTCCACCTCGGAGCGCTGACCCGCCTCAACGAGCTGGGGCTGCTGGCCCGAATCGACACGGTCGGCGCCGTCGGCGGGGGGAGCATCATCGCCGCGTTGCTGGCCGCCCGGGTGCCCTGGCCGCTGCAGGGCGCCTTCCCGGGATGGGAGGTGGCGGTGGCGGGGCCGATGCGCGAGATCGCCGGCCGGAGCCAGACCGCCGGGCGCGCCGCCGACCCGGCGCGGGAGGAGCGCTACGCGCGCGAGCTGGCCGCGTCGCTGGGGGCCGAGCTGCCGGAGCGGCCGCGGTTCGTCTTCGGCGGCGCCGGGCTGGCGCTGGGCAGGATGTCGGTCGCGGATGGGGCCGAGCCGGCGGGAGGCGTGAGCTGGAAGATCGGCGACGCGGTGGGGTGGCCGGGATACGACGCGGCCCTGGTCGAGGACGTGATCGCCGCGGTTCGCACCGACCTCGACGCACTCGAAGAGGGCGAGCAGGCGGTGTTGGAGAACCACGGCTACCTGCTGGCCGCCGTGGCGCTTCGCGAGTGCGGTTCGGCGGGGGCGGAGCGGGGTGAGCCGCTGACCCCGCCGTTCCCGAAGTGGATGGACGAGGCGAGGGTGCGGGTGGCGCTGGCCGCCAGCTCCCGCCGCACCCGGCTGGGCCGGACGCACCTGTGGGGCGGCGACTGAGCGCCGGGCGCCGCACGCTGCTGATGATCGGCGTCTCCTGCGTTTATCCTTGCAAATCGGAAGTCCAGCTTTAGAATTACATGGATGATTGAGCGACAACTCGCCGCCGAGATCATCTCTCGGCTGGAGCACTCCCCCGCGGTCGCGCTGATCGGGCCGCGCCAGGTGGGTAAGACCACGCTGGCGCTGGCGGTCGCCGAAGGACGGCCCTCCGTCTACCTGGATCTCGAGTCGGAGGCGGATCGCGCACGCCTGGCCGAGCCGGAGCTCTACTTCGAGAACCACGCGGGCGAGCTGGTTGTCCTCGACGAGATTCATCGCGCCCCAGGGTTGTTCGAAACGCTGCGCGGCGTGATCGACAGAGGGCGCAGGGAGGGCAGGGGCGCGGGCAGGTTCCTCCTGCTCGGCTCCGCGTCGATCGACCTCCTCGCCCAGTCCGGCGAGACCCTCGCCGGCCGGATCGCCTTCGTCGAGCTGACCCCCTTCGGCGTCTCCGAAGTGGGGAGCGAGGAGCTCGATCGACTCTGGGTGCGAGGGGGCTTTCCGGAGAGCTTCCTCGCCGGCGATGACGCAACGAGCCTGCACTGGCGCGAGGACTTCGTCCGCACCTACTTGGAGCGCGACATTCCCCAGCTGGGTCCGCGCATCCCCGCCGCGACGCTGCGGCGGCTCTGGACCATGCTCGCCCACCACCAAGGGGGCTTGCTGAACACGGCGCAGCTCGCCCGCGGGCTCGGCGTGAGCGGCGCCACCGTCGCTCGCTACATCGACCTGCTGGTCGATCTGCTGCTGGTGCGTCGGCTGCAGCCGCGATTGGCCACCGTCGGCAAGCGGCTGGTGAGATCGCCGAAGGTGTACGTGCGCGACAGCGGGATCGTGCATGGGCTGCTCGGCCTAGCCGATAGGGAGGCGGTGCTCGGGCACCCGGTGGCGGGGGGAAGCTGGGAGGGCATGGCGATCGAGAACGCGATTGAGGCGACGGGCGGGCGGGCGGAGGCCGGCTTCTACCGGACAAGCGGCGGTGCGGAGGTCGACCTGGTTCTGAGCTGGCGGGATGGACAAGAGTGGGCGGTGGAGGTGAAGCGCAGTCTCGCGCCCAAGCTAGA
>DATMRN010000059.1:0-4594 GCA_035566275.1 Solirubrobacterales bacterium
CGCCGCCAGCTCGCTGACCGAGCGGCCCTCCAGCACGTGCGCCTCGACCAGATACCGCGCCTTTTCCACAGGAGAGCTCCCCTCATTCGGTGTCTCCTATGTCCTGACACAGGTGTCGCCTATGTGGTGGAACCGGACACCTCCCTCTCCGCTGACCCGCCGCACGAAGATCATCGCCACCGTTGGGCCCGCGAGCCGGGACGGTTCCGTCCTGGAGCGGCTGATCGAGGCCGGCGCCGACGTCCTCCGCCTCAACTTCTCCCACGCCGACGCCGAGTGGCATGCCGGCGCGGTCGACGCGATCCGCGCCGCGGCCGCCCGCGCCGGGCGCGAGGTCGCGATCCTCGGCGACACGGACGGTCCCGACGACCTCGAGTGGGTCGATTTCGCGGTCGAGCACGAGATCGACCTGCTCGCCATCTCCTTCGTCTCCTCGGTGGCCGACGTCGAGCGGGCGGCCGAGCGGCTGCGCGCGCTGCGCTCCGACATCCCGCTGATCGCCAAGATCGAGAAGCCGGAGGCGGCGGAGGCCGCCGAGGAGATCGTCCGCGCCGCGAGCAGCGGGATCATGGTCGCCCGCGGCGACCTCGGCGAGCAGCTGCCGCTGGCGCAGGTGCCCGTGGTGCAGAAGCGCCTGATCCGCGCCGCCGGCAAGCAGTCCAAGCCCTCCATCACCGCGACCCAGATGCTGGCCTCGATGGTCACCGCCCCGCGCCCGACCCGCGCCGAGGTGACCGACGTCGCCAACGCGATCTACGACGGCACCGACGCGGTGATGCTCTCCGAGGAGACTGCGATCGGCCACCACCCGGTCGAGGCGGTGCGGGTGATGGACCAGATCGCCCTCGCCACCGAGCCCGACCTGCGCTACGGCGAGTGGCTCTTCACCCGCACCGACCAGGCGACCCAGGACGTCGCCGACTCGGTCGCCCAGGGCGCCGTCGGCGCGGTCTACCGGCTGGGGCTGAAGGCGCTGTTGGTGCCGACGACCAGCGGCCGCACCGCCCGCCTCGTCTCCGCCCACCGCCCCAAGGTGCCGGTGCTGGCGATCTCCCCGCGGATCGAGACGGTGCGCCGGCTGGGCCTCCTGTTCGGCGTCACCGCTGTGCTGAGCGACTACGAGACCGAGGTGCGAGGCCTGCTCGACGGCTGCGCCGAGATCGCCGCCCGCCACGGCATCGCCGAGTCCGGCGACCTGATCGCGATAACCGCCGGCCTGCCGGAGCAGGAGCTCGGCACCAACCTGTTCGAGGTCCACCGCGTGCCCTGATGCGGAGCCCGTAGAATCGCCCCTCTCGGGCCCCCGCGCCCAACTCGCGCCCGTAGCTCAGTTGGATAGAGCGTCGGTCTACGAAACCGAAGGTCACTGGTTCGAATCCAGTCGGGCGCGCTCCTCGTTCTCGTCCTCGTCCTCGTTCTCTGATCGCCCGCGCCACGCGCTCGGCCTGGCCAAGACGCCCCCAGGGGGAGGACGTTGGCTGAGGTCAACTCCTCCAGGAATGCGGGATTTCCTCACTTCGCCAGGCAAGGGATCTTGCCCTAAATCGCTTGGCCAAGCCATCTGAGTACGCTCGGATGGCTATTTCGATATCAATAAGGTTGCATCTTGGTACGACTTGGTCTACTCTCTCAATCGTGCTCGTTTGGGAACGGGCACGGAAACGCAAACGGGCTCCCGTCGAAGGGCGTGAGGCCAGGGACGCAAGGAGAGAGACGTGCAGGGCACGGTTTCGTGTTCCCCCGCACAAAACAGCGGGACTGAAGCGGCAAGCGCTCCTCGGCGCCTGACTCCCGCCGCCATCGCCCCCACCGAGCTTCCTCCAATCGGCCGCCGCCCGCTCTCCCTGGCTAGCGGCGTGTCAGGCGCAGAGGGCGAGCGGTGCCCGGACGTTGAGCGGGCCCCCTCCCTCTCAACCGCCCCGGCCCGCTCGCCCCTGCTCCACGCCGGCCTCCCCCACAACTTCACCACCCACACCGCTTCACCCGGCACGGCCTCTCGAGCCCGTGCCGGCCTCATCGACCAGCAAACCCGGCCGCCGGGGATGGGTTCCCCGTGGCCGCAGTCAACAAGGCCGGCCGGGCCACCTCCGGCGGGCATCACACAAGGAGAAGAGAACTGATGTCACGCCTCAGACACCCCATTCGCGCCATTCGCGAACCCTTCGGCAAGGCCGGCCTCACGGTCGCGATCCTTGCCCTCGTCTTCGCCATGGTCGGCGGCGCCTACGCCGCCTCGAAGTTGAACAGCACCCAGAAGAAGGAAGTCGAAAAAATCGCCAAGAAGTTCCAGGGCACCGGCCCGGCTGGCGCCGCCGGCGCCGCCGGAGCCGCCGGCAAAGAAGGCCCGCAGGGCAAACAGGGCGAAGCCGGCAAAGCCGGCAACAACGGAACGAGCGTGACCAGCAGCGTCGAGCCCGAAGGCGCGCACTGCACCAAAGGCGGCTCCAAATTCGTCTCCGCCAGTCCTGAACCCACCTACGCCTGCAACGGCGAAAAAGGCGCCAAAGGCGCAACCGGTGAACCGTGGACGGCCGGCGGCACCCTCCCCAAAGGCCAGAGCGAGAAGGGAACGTGGGCGATGTCGACGGTTGAAAGCGTTGTCGGAAAGATTGGGGTTGCGTCGATTTCATACGGCATCCCTCTGGAAGCTGCGCCCACCCTCGAGTACATCAAAAGTGGACAAGCTGGAACAGAACACGCCACCGAATGTCCAGGAACCGAAACGGTGCCGAAAGCCAAAGAAGGCTTCCTCTGCGTGTACGACATCAGCGGCAGCAACTTCAACACCTTTGTGCCTGTGGGCACTGGCGATTCTGCCTCGCTAGCTGTTGGAGCCACCATGCAGTTCGAAGGATCTATAGCTGGACTACCGTCGACCGGATCTTGGGCGGTGACGGCTGAATAACACAAGTCGCGTCAGTGGGCTACACGGCCCACACCTCTCCCCGGGGGTTGGAGTCCCCCGGGGAGCCCCGGCGCCCCCGACCTACAACCACATCACACCATGCATCCACCGAGAACCGAGCAACCGAGGAGACCGATGACACCTCATCCGAAGGCACACTCAGCGCAATCCCGCCGCACCCGGGCCTCCCGCCCGTCTGCCGGCTCCCGTGCCTTCGCCCTCGCCGCCGCCTGCGCCCTCGCGGCCCTCCTCACCCTTGCCGCCGCCCCGATCGCCTCCGCCGCCGAAACCTTCGCCGGTCCCGGCGAAGGCGCCGGCCAGGTCGATTCCCCCCATGGCGTCGCCGTCAATCAGTCCACCGGCACCGTCTACGTCGCCGAGGAAAACAACCAGCGTGTCGACGAGTTCGACTCCGCCGGCCACTTCCTCGAAGCCTTTGGATACGGCGTCCGTACCGGTGCCGCCGAACTCCAGACCTGTACCACCGCTACCGGCTGCCGCAAGGGTCTGCAGGGTGCCGCCGCCGGCGAGCTCAACAACCCCAAAGGGATTGCCGTCGACCCGCTCAATGGCGACCTCTACGTCGGCGAACCGAGCAACCGGCGCGTTCAGAAGTTCACCCCCTCCGGCCAGCTCCTCTTCATGTTCGGCCGCGATGTCATCGCTTATGGCCCCGGCAACTCCGCCAACAACACTCAGGTCAGATTCACCATCGAGGCAACAGGCGGCACTTTCAAGCTCCATTGGGGCAGCCCATTTCCCGGCGGCGGCGAAGGAGAAACCGCCGCCCTCCCCTTCAACGCCACCGCCGCCGAAGTGCAGAGCGCCCTCGATGCCATTCCCGCGATCGGTGGCGCCGGCGGCTCGGTCACCGTCACGGGTGGACCCGGCGATGCCGTTGGCTCCAAACCCTACCTCGTAACTTTTGAAGGCAAACTCGGTGGCGATGACGTCCCGGCGTTCGGCATTGGCAGCGATAACGTGACTCTCACCGGCAGTCCCCACTCCATCTCTGAGGAAAAAGTGGCCATCGGCGGCGGGCCGGAGATCTGCAGGCCTGCTTCCGGCGATGTCTGCAAAAGCGGCAGCGAAGAAGGCAGCGGCCCTGGCGAGTTCAACCACAACAGCGGTCTCCCGGTCGCGGTCGACTCCTCCGGCCACGTTTGGGTCGGCGACAAGAACCGCATCGAGGAGTTCAGCTCCGAAGGTGTCTACCTCTCCGAAGTCCCCCTCCCCGGCGCTGGGGCCATCGAATCCCTTGCAGTCGACTCTGTGGGCGACTTCTACGTCCGGAGCGTCGGCATCGCCGGCGTCCGCAAGTACGACTCCACCGGCAACCCCGTCAACTTCACCTCCCTCGGCACCAACTCCCTCGATGCTGCCGGCAACCCTCGGACCCTCGCCCTCGATGGCTCCGGCCACCTCTTCGTCGGCGACTCCACCGTCCCCTACCGTCTCCTCGAGTACAGCGCCGCCACCGGCGCCCAAGCCAAGGTCTTCGGGGCCGGTGAAGTCATCTCCGGGAAAGGTGCCAACGCCGGTCCCCTCGGCAATGCCTTTGCCTTCGGCAACACCGCAGAACACCTCTACGTCGTCAGTTCCGAATCCGAATCCCTTTCCGCCGCCCAGATCTTCACCGTCCCGCCACCAGGCCCGCTGATCGCCCCCGGCAGCGAGGCCGCCACCGCC
>DATMRN010000060.1:0-2201 GCA_035566275.1 Solirubrobacterales bacterium
GCGGGGGAGAGGAAGGTGTTTTCGGGGATCGCAAGCTGCAGGCGCATCAGCAGCAGCTCGATCAGGGCGATGAAGAGGAAGCCGAGCGCGGAGGAGATCAGGATCCGGCCGACGTCCTTGTGGTCGCCGCTGGTCGCCAGCTCCACCCAGCGCGGGCGGCGCCGTGGGAAGCCCTCGACGACCAGCTCGGGGCGGGGGCTCGAGCTCATGGCACGTTCCCGCTTTCAATCAGCCCGACCACCCGGTTCTGCGCTGCCTGGATCTCCGCTTTCTGCCGCTTGAGGAAGGCTTCGTAGGTCCGCGGCGAGACGACTTCCACCTCGGTCCGCATCGCCGCGTAGGCCTGCCCGGACATCGTCGCCGCCTGGCCGGTGTAGGCGCCTTTTTCGTCAGCCCGGAAGACGACCTGGTTCTGCTTGCCGGGCACCGCGTCGCGCTTGCCGGCAAGGTCGGGAACGTCCCAGGTGTGGACTACGTCGGTGGAGACGAGGTCGAGGACGACGGCGGTGTCGACCGGGACCACCAGCTTGTAATAGGAGAAGGCCCCGTTGGGGTATTCGTAGCGCCACAGCCACTGCTGGCCGGTCGCCTTGATCGTCAGCGGCCTGGAGTGGGCGGCGGCGAGCCCGGCGGGCCCGGTCGCCGGCGTTTCTCGCGCCCTGTCGGTGAAGACGAGGCTGAGGACGAGGATCGCCGTGGCGAAGAGGGTCAGCGCCGCACCGACCCGGAACTGGATGCGCCGCCCGCCACTCACCTGGCGCGGCTCGGCCCCCCGCTCGGAGCGGTATCTGCGCACCGCGTAGATCAGCGCGACGTTGATCGCGACGACGACGATCGCCGCAGCGACGAGGCCGATCCAAAGCAGGGTGTCGATCTGGTCGGTGCCAGGAGAGTGGGGCGCCAAAGCGCGGCCATTCTAATCACGGCAGGCGGCGTGCCGCCGCTCCCGGCACCGTGCCCCGACCTATACTCGCCGACCCTATGGGGAGACGAACCGGGTCATCTCCGGCGCTGCGCGTGGCGGTGAGAGTCGGAGCGGCCGCCGTGGTCGGCGCCGCCGTCGCGACGCCACTGCTGCGACGCCGGGCGCGCATCCCCGTTCCGGTGACGATCGCCGCCTGCGCCGCCGGGCCGCTGGCGCTCTCGGTGTTGACGCCCCGCTCCAAGAAGCGCGACGTGGCGCTGTTCGCGATGCAGATGTGGGCCTTCACGATGGTCCACGAGCTCCCCTACGACGACCCGGAGCGGCTCCGGGCCCGGCTCCGCACCCGCTACCCGATCGCGCTCGACCGTGCGCTGGGGAGCGGCAGCCTCCCCAGCGCACGCCTGCAGCGCGCCCTCGCCCGCTTCGGGCGGGTCAAAGCCCTGAACCGCGTCCTCACCTGGGCCCACTGGCTCTGGTTCTTCGAGCCCCACCTGGCCCTGATCCTGATCCTCGTCCGCCACAACGAGCGCTTCCCGCGCGCCGCACGCCAGCTCGCCGCCGTCTTCGACCTCGGCTGCGCCGTCTACTTCATCGCGCCGACCGCGCCCCCCTGGTGGTCCTCCGAGCAGGGGCTGACGGGCGAGGAGGTGCGCCGGGTCATGGTCGAGGTGGGGGAGGAGACCTGGGGCTCCGCCTGGCCGGGCATGTACGGGGCGCTGGGCGGCAACCCCTGGGCCGCGATGCCCTCCCTGCACTTCGCCACGGCGCTAACGGCGGCGCTTTTGCTGGCCGAGGCCGGCCCGGTCGAGGGCGCGGTGGGCTGGGGCTACGCGCTGACGCTCGGCTTCGCCCTGGTCTACCTCGGCGAGCACTACGTCACCGATCTTGCCGCCGGGGCGCTGCTGGTCGCCGCCGTCCGCCGCGGGGAGCCGCTCGCCGAGCCGCTGGTGCGGAGGGTCAACGGGTCCCTGCAACGCTTGGAGCGCCTCGCGATCATCTAGCGTCCCAGGGGTGTCTCCGGAGGACTCGGCGAACGGCAACGAGACCGTCGAGCTGCCGATTTTCACAACGCGGCGGATGGTTCAGACCGCGGTCGTCGTCTTGGGGCTGCTCGTCGGGATCTACTTCCTCTTCCCGAAGCTGGTCGGGCTGGGCGACGCGCTGAGCAAGCTCGACGAAGCGGAACCGGTATGGATCGGCGTGGCGATCGGCTTCAACGTCGTCGCCTTCGCCACCTACATCGCGCTCTTCAAGGCCGTGGTCGGCGGCAACGCCC
>DATMRN010000061.1:0-2172 GCA_035566275.1 Solirubrobacterales bacterium
AAACGCCGTGGTCCCGGTCGAATCCGAACCAGCTCCTGAAGCGGAATCGGCACCTGAACCGGAACCCGTCGTCACGTCGGCATCTTGATTGCGGTCGGCGCGGCCTCTGTCGGGCCGCATATCTTCTGGATCACCAGCCGCGCCGCGGGGATGGCGGCACTGGTCCTCTCCAGCGCCTCGGTTGGCGCCGGGCTGTTGATCTCCGGCCAAGGCGGGTCCGGCAAAGGACTCCGCGGCGACGCCAGAGCATTTCACGAGGCGCTGTCCCTGGCAACTCTCGTCGCAATCGCGCTCCACGGAGCTTCCCTGCTTGGCGATCACTTCCTTCACCCGACGCTGCTTGATATCTCGGTGCCGTTCACAGGCGGGTATCGCCCCTTTTGGACGGGCAGCGGGATCGCCGCCGGCTGGGCGCTTGCGTCGCTTGGCCTCTCCTACTACGCCCGGAGCCGGATCGGCCCCACGCGCTGGCGAACCCTGCACCGTCTCACCGCCGTTTTCTGGATTCTGGCCATCGTCCACTCGCTCGGCTCCGGCACCGACGCCGGGCAGCCCTGGTTCCTGATCGCCCTCGCCCTCTCCGCCGTTCCCGCCCTGATCCTGCTGCTGGGCAGGCTCAGCCGGGGATACGGCGAACGGCCAGGGACGCCGGCGCGCGTGACCGAGCCTCGGTCGCCGGTACGCGCCGGGCGCTGAGCGGACCGACCGTCTCGATCCGACCGCTGTCATAGACAAGAAGTCCACCGCGCTCGGCGAGGATCGCGCGACCGTCCTCGCCCCCCGAAAGCAGGGCCGCCTTGGCGAGGGTCTCCGCCTCAAGCGCGGTGGCGCCGAGCGCGGTGGCGCCGATCAGTCCGGTCCAGGCCGGCTCCCCCGTGGAGGGGTCGAGCAGGTGGTGCGCGTAGGACCCGTCGGCGTTGCGCCAGATCCGCACGCCGAGGCCGGATGTCGCGACGGCGCCGGAGCCAAGGCGCAGCACGTATGGGCGCCGCCCTGTCAACGGGTGCTCGACCAGGACGTCGTAGGGGCGAACCAGAGCGTCGGCGCCGCCGATCCGAATGTCGCCGCCGCAGTCGACAACGAAGCGCGAGTAGCCGCGCAGGCAGCCGGCGATCATGTCGGCGGCCAGGCCCTTGCCGGTACCGCCGGTGTCAAAGCGGATACCGGACGGGCGGGAGATCGTCCCCGCCGTGTCGTCGACCTGGAACCGCCGCCAGCTCGCCTCGGGGTTGGGTCTCGCCGGCCGGCGACGTGGCGTCTCGGCGAGGGCGGTGCCGAGCGGTGCGCCCGGGACTCCGGCCAGCGAGGCGACGTAACCGGCGGACTCGATCTCCCCGACCAGGGTTGGGTCGACCAACCCGCCGCTGCGCTCCGCCGCCGCCAGGCCGGCTTTCACTGCGCTGCGCAGCAGCTCGGAGGCGGGAACGCGCTCGCGCGAGTCGACGTTTAGAGCGCACAGCTCGCTGCCGGGCTTGAAGCGCGACAGCGCCGCGTCGAACTCGACCACGAACCGTCTCGCCTGCTCGGCCGCCGACGGCGCCGAGGCCGTCCTGGGCCCCGGCTCGCCGATCAGAAGCCGCACACGGGAGCCCATCGCATCGAAGCTGACGTCGTGCTCTCGGCGCTCGGCTTGGATCGCGTCGAGGGTTTCAGTGGTGTTCATCGCCGGCGATGCTTGCGAGGCATGCTTACGGCCGGCTAACGCTCGGGTGAGAGGTCTCTCATCTCGCTCTGAGCGGGCGTTTAGCCGCCGGCTCGACTGTGGTGGCCGATGTATGAGGACCTCGACACGCAGGGCTTCGACCCGACACCGCCGCCGCGATCGAGCAGGCGGGCGGGCGCGCGCCGCGCGCCGGCTCTCTCGCCCGCGATGGCGCTGTTCCCCCTGCGCCTCTTCCTCGGCATCACTTTCGTATACGCCGGGATTCAGAAGCTCAGCGACCCGGGCTTCCTGCACCCCGGGGCGCCGACCTACATCGGCACCCAGCTGCACGGCTTCGCCAGCGGCACGCCGGGCGGCTTCATCCTGCGAACCTTTGCTCTGCCGCACCCGGGCCTGGCCGGCGTCGGCGTGGCGATCACCGAGATCCTGATCGGCCTCCTCATCACCGCCGGGCTCCTCACCCGGATCGCCGCCGCGGGCGGGATGGGCCTCAACTTCCTCCTCTTCCT
>DATMRN010000062.1:0-8429 GCA_035566275.1 Solirubrobacterales bacterium
AAACGTTCGGAGAAAGCTCCCCTGCCCCCTACCTGGCGAAGACTCTGCGGGGCCAGGGCGAGCTGCTCTCCAACTACTACGCCGTGACGAAGGGCGACCTTGCCAACCAGATCGCGCTGGTCAGCGGCCAGGGCCCGACGGTGGAAACCGCGGCGAACTGCTCGAACTACACCGACATCGCGCCCGGCACGATCTCCACCGGGGGGCAGGTCGAAGGGAGCGGTTGCGTGTACTCGGCAGCGACCCCGACGCTGCCCGGGCAGCTTGCCGCCAAAAAAATGAAATGGAAGGCCTACGTCGAGGACATCGGCAACGGCGCCGGACAGCCCACCACCTGCCGGCACCCGACGCTGGGCGGACCCGATGGCAGCCAGGCTCCGCTCCCGGGCGACGCGTATGAGACCTGGCGCAACCCGTTCGTCTACTTCCATTCGCTGATCGACGGCGCCGAATGCACCCAGAGCGACGTCGGTCTCGACCAGCTCGCGCCGGACCTGAGGGTCGCGACCAATACCCCCACGCTCTCCTACATCGTGCCCAACGCCTGCCATGACGGTGGTGAACAGCCCTGCGAACCGGGCCAGCCCTCAGGCCCCGTCGCCGCCGAATCGTTCCTGCGGACGGTCGTGCCTGAGATCGAGGCCTCGCCCGCCTACAAGGAAGGCGGGCTGATCGCGATCACCTCCGCCCAGGCGCCGCAGACGGGCCCGCACGCCGACCCGAGCGCCTGCTGCATCGCGCCTCAGTACCCGAACATGCCGGTCGGCACGCCTCCGGCGACCGGCGCCGGCGCGGTGAAACCGAGCGGCGGCGGCGGCCGGGTCGGGCTGCTGCTGATCTCTCCCTTCGTCAAACCCGGCAGCGTCAACGAAACGGGCTACTACAACCACTTCGCGCTGCTGCGAAGCATCGAGGAACTCTTCAGCCTGGAACCGCTTGGCTATGCGGCCGAACTCGCGCTCACCGGGTTCGACAGCACCGTCTACAACGCCGAATCGTCGACGTCGCCGACTGCCAAAAAAGCTACTGGCTCGAACGCAGGCCGAGCTCCGGCGCGGTCTCGACCTCGCTGATCCCGAAGCGCTCGTGCAGGCGCCGCAGCGGCGCCGGCGCCCACCAGTTCCACCTGCCGAGCAGCTCCATCAGCGAGGGGACGAGCAGCGCCCGGATGATGCTGGCGTCGATCAGCACCGCCAGCGCCGTGCCGACGCCGTTCTCCTTGATGAAGATGATCTTCGAGGTGGCGAAGGCGCCCATCGCGACGGCGAAGAGCAGCGCCGCGGCGGTGACGATCCGCCCCGTCCGCTCCAGCCCAATCGCCACGCACTCGGAGTCCGAGGCGCCGTTGTCGCGCGCCTCCTTGATCCGCGAGAGCAGGAAGACCGCGTAGTCGGTGGAGAGGCCGAAGGCGACGGCGAAGAGCAGGATCGGCATCGTCTGCTCGATCGCCCCGGGGCTGGTGTAGGAGAGCAGGCCCTGGAAGCGCCCGTCCTGGAAGATCAGCACCAGCAGGCCGAAGACGGCGCTGAGGTTGAGGAAGTTCATGATCAGCGACTTGATCGGCAGGATCACCGAGCCGGTCATCAGGAAGAGGATCGTCAGGGTGGCGACGATGACGATGCCGAGGGCGATCGGCAGGTGGCGCGCGAGACTGCCCTGGAAGTCGATGAAGTCGGCCGTGGCGCCGCCGACCTTGACGGTCGTCCCAGGTGGCGTTCGAAGGTCGCGTATCCGCTTCACCGTTTCCTGGCTCGCGCCGGAGACGAACGGGTGGGCGGAGACGACCTGGATCGCCGTCACGTCGCCTCGCAGCGGTTGCGGCGGCGCGACTTCGGCGACGCCCTCGACCCGCCGCACCCGGGCGGCGATCAGGTTGGCGGCCTTGGGCCCGCCGCCTTCGAGGTCGACCCAGATCGGGGTCTCACGGTAGGGCGGGAACTCGGTGCTGACGGTGTCGTATGCCTGGCGGGCGCTGGCTTCCTTCGGCAACACGCTCGGGTCCACCGTGTTGAACTTGATCCCCAGGAAGGGCAGGCCCATCGCGATCAGCAGCAGGGCGCTGAGTGTCGCCACCGGGATCGGCCGGCGCATGACGAAGCGCGAGAGCCGGTACCAGAAGCCGCTCTCGTCGGGCCGCGCGTCGGCCTCCGCGCGCCGCTGCAGGAAGCGCGGAGAAAAGGAGTTGACACGGGTGCCGAGCAGCGTCAGCACGGCCGGCAGCACGGTGAGCGAGATCAGCGCCGCGAACAGCGCCACCAGCGAGCCGCCGAGGCCCATCGAGTAGAGGAAGCGCTGGGGGAAGACGAGCAGCGAGGCGAGCGCCGCGGAGACGGTCAGCGAGGAGAAGAAGACGGTGCGCCCTGCTGTCGCCAGCACCCGCCGCATCGCCGCCAGCCCCGGCCCGTCCTTGGCTATCTCCTCGCGGTAGCGGGAGACGATGAAAAGGCTGTAGTCGATCGCCAATCCCAGCCCCAGCGCCGTGGTCAGGTTGAGCGCGAAGATCGAGATCGAGCCGAATTCGCTGGCGATCCGCAGGATCAGGAAGGTGCCGACGATCGCCAAGCCGCCGATCATCAGCGGCAGCGCCGCCGCGACGAGGCTGCGGAAGAAGAGCAACGAGAGCAGGAACAGCAGCGGGAAGGCGATCATCTCGGCCATCTGCAGGTCTTTCTCGACCTGCTTGTTGACCTGCTCCTGGGCAACCGCGGCGCCGCCGACGACGACTCCGGGCTGGGCGGAGAGCGAGTGGGCGATGTCGGCGCCCGCTTCCTGCCACTGCTTGTCCCCGGTCGGCTTCAGCGCGACGACGAAGTAGGTCGATTTGCCGTCCTTGGAGACAAAGATGGGGGAGTGGGTGTCGTAGTAGCCGGTGACCGACTTGACGTCATTGCGCCGGCGCACGCTGCGCTCGAGCGCTTCGACCCGGGTGCGGGTGGCCGCAGCTGAGACGGGCGCGTTCTCGACCACCGCCTCCACGGCAGGGACCCGCAGGCCGGCCGCCTGCAGCTGTTCCTTGGCCTTCACTGTCTCGGTGGCGGGGTCGTCGGCTCCGTAGGGGTCGAGGTGGCTGGCGACCCCGCCACCGAGGACGCCGGCGAGGACGAAGAAGGCGATCGCGAAGAGGCCGATGCGGCGGGCGTTGCCGTTGGCGAGGCGGGCGAGGGCGTCGAACATCAGCTGCTCCTTTTCTCGCGGGCGGGCTCGAGGAGCTGGCGCTCCATTCGCTCGCACCAGTCTGCGAACCACTCGTTGAACTCGATTCCCCCCCGTAGCACGATCAGCGGGAAGGGGTCCTCCTTGGCAAGCGCTTTCGGTTCCATCTTCTGCAGCCGCTCAGCCAGGCCGACACGGTGCTCACGCATCGAGCGCAGGATCTCGGCCGCCTCCTCACGTGGCAGCACTCCGGCGAAGAACAGCTTCAGCAGTCCCTCCTCGCGCATCTCGTAGGTGCTCGGGGGCTGGCGCAGCCAGTCCTTCAGCTCGGACTCGCCGTCGGTGGTGATCGCGTAGACGGTCCGCTTGCGGTCCCCGCGCGGGGCGTCGATCCCCTCGACCAGTCCCGCCTCGGAGAGGCGTTTCAGCTCCGGATAGATCTGGCCGTAGCTCGCGGCCCAGAAGAAGCGGGTCGTGTCGTCGACCAGGGCCTTGATCTCATAGCCGGAGCGGGGCTCGCGGCTGACCATGCCGAGGATCACGTAGGCGGTCGGGTTCAGCTCCATCCAGGTGCAGTATATATCGCTCCGATATATCTTCAAGTGTGATCTTGGTCACGGGGACGTGGGGGTGGGGGCCGCGACTATCCTCAGCCCACCTATGGCTGAAGCTAAATCCGACATCGTGGTTATGAAGTTCGGGGGCACTTCGGTTGCTGGGGCCGAGCAGATCAAGCGGGCCGCGGGGCGGATTGTCGCTGCCCGGGAAGATGGGAAAAGGGTTGTAGCGGTGTTGTCGGCTCGGGGGAAGACGACCGATGAGCTGGTGGCTCAGGCGTTGGAGATCTCCGAGCGGCCGGTTGCTCGGGAGATGGACATGTTGCTCTCCACCGGAGAGCGGATTTCTTGTGCTCTCGCCGCTATGGCGATTCACGACCTGGGGCATGAGGCGATTTCGTTGACCGGGTCGCAGGCCGGGATCGTCACCGACTCCTCCCATACGAAGGCGCGGATCATCGACGTGCGCGCCGAGCGGATCAGGGAGACGCTGGACGCGGATCGGATCGTGTTGGTCGCCGGCTTCCAGGGCGTCTCGACCGAGAGCCACGACGTCACCACGCTGGGGCGCGGCGGGTCCGACACGACGGCGGTGGCCCTTGCCGCCGCCCTCGAGGCGAGTGTTTGTGAGATCTATACGGATGTCTCCGGGGTGTTCAGCGCCGATCCGCGGATCGTTCCCAGCGCCCGCAAGCTGCGAATGATCTCCTACGAGGAGATGCTCGAGATGTCGGCCTCCGGGGCAAAGGTGCTGCAGCTTCGGTCGGTCGAGTACGCGCGCAACCACGGCGTCCGCATCCACTGCCGCAGCAGCTTCGAGGACGGCCCCGGTACCCTCGTCGTTGCCGAGGAAGAGACCGTGGAGCAGCCCTTCGTCACAGCAGTGACCCACTCCGACGCGGAGGCCCGCGTGACGCTGACCGGCGTCACCGACGAGCCCGGCGTCGCCGGGCGGATCTTCACCGCGCTGGCCGAGGCCAACGTCAACGTCGACGTGATCATCCAGAACGAGCCTGTGGGCGACGACGAGCTGGCCGACCTCTCCTTCACCGTCGACCGCTCCGACCTGACCACGGCGACCGACACGGTCTCCGGCCTCGGGGTCAGCAACGGGGTCCGCACCGACGAGCGGATCGGCAAGGTCTCGATCGTCGGCGCCGGCATGCGCTCGCACCCCGGCGTCGCCGCCAAGGTCTTCGAGGTGCTGGGCGGCGAGGAGATCAACATCGAGATGATCTCCACCTCGCCGATCAAGATCTCATGCGTGATCTCCGCCGACCGCGTCCCCGACGCGGTCAAGGCCCTGCACCAGGCGTTCGACCTCGGGTCGGACGCCGTTCGTCCGGAGGACCCGACCGGCGTCGAGCACCGGCCGATCGTTCCGGGGTAGCCAAAGACGTTCCTTCCGCGGGTGGCATGGGGAGGGGGCCGAGAACGGACACACTTGCCCGCCCGCAGGCCCCCTCCCCATGACAGGACCCGCGGCCAGAGCGCCTCAGTCATACTCGGATCGATGGCGGGCAATGGGTACAGAGTCGGAGTTCTTGGCGCCACGGGCGCCGTCGGCTCGACGATCCTCAGCATCCTCGCGGAGCGGCAGTTCCCGGCCACCGAGGTGGTGCCGTTCGCCTCCGAGCGCTCGGCCGGCAAGGAGCTGGAGTGGAACGGCTCGCTGCTGGAGTGCCGGGCGCTGAGCGCGGGGGCGATCGCGGGCCTCGACGTCGTCCTCTCTTCGGCGGGCGGCGCGGTCAGCGCCGAGTGGGCGCCGCGCCTGGTCGAGGCCGGCGCCGTCGTCGTCGACAACACCAGCTACTGGCGCATGCACGACGACGTGCCGCTGGTCGTCGCCGGGGTCAACCCGGACGCCGCCGCGTCCCACAAAGGGATCGTCGCCAACCCCAACTGCACGACGATGGTGATGACGATGGCGCTGGCGCCGATCCACCGCGCCGCCGGCCTCGAGCGGCTGGTCGTCTCCAGCTACCAGGCGGTCTCCGGCACCGGGCAGCGGGCGATCGAGGAGCTGCGCTCGCAGTCGGCGGCGGTGCTGGCCGGCGAGGAGAGCCCGCCCGCCGAGGTCTACCCCCACCGGATCGCCTTCAACGTCCTGCCCCAGGTCGAGGTCTTCGTGGATGGCGACGACTACACCACCGAGGAGCGCAAGGTGATGGCGGAGACCCGCAAGATCCTCGGCCTCTCCGAGGATGTGGGGATCTCCGCCACCTGCGCCCGCGTCCCGGTCGTCACCGGGCACTCGGAGTCGGTCAACGTCCAGACCCGCGGGGACCTCTCCCCCCAGGATTGCCGCGAGCTGCTCGCCGAGGCGCCGGGCGTGGTCGTGGTCGACGACCCGGCCGCCGGCCGCTACCCGACGGCGATCGACGCCGCCGGGCGCGACGAGGTCCTGGTCGGCCGCATCCGCCGCGACCCCGGCCATGAGCGCTGTCTCAACCTCTGGGTGGCCGGCGACAACCTGCGCAAGGGGGCGGCGACCAACGCCGTGCAGGTTGCCGAGCTGCTGGTCGAGCGGAAACTGTTGCTCGGCGCCGCGGGAGGCTAGGGCGATGGACATCGGCTTCGGCGACGCGCTGCTGCTCTTCGGCGGGCTGCTCGCGGTCGTCGCGGCGCTCTCCGGGGTGATGAAGGGCACCGTTCTCTCCGCCTCGGTCTTATCCGTCGGGCTCGGCATCGGCCTCGCCGCCACCGGCGTTGTCAAGGCCGACGTCGGGGACCAGTCGATCGTCGAGCTGATCGAGCTGGCCCTGGTCCTCACCCTCTTCTCCGACGGGATGTTCGTCGAGCGCGAGCTGCTGCGCCGCCACTGGAGCCCGGTCGCCCGCTCGCTGGTGATCGCGATGCCGATCACGATGGGACTGCTGGGCCTCGCCGCGAAGGCGCTCTTCCCGGAACTGAGTTGGCCCGAGGCCTTCCTGCTCGGCGCGGTGCTCGCCCCCACCGACCCGGTGGTCACCTCCTCGGTCGTCGCCTCGCGGCTTGTCCCCTCGGCGGTGCGCCACACGCTCAACCTCGAGTCCGGCCTCAACGACGGCCTGGCGCTGCCCTTCGTCCTCTTCTTCCTCGTCTTCGCCTCGCCGACCGGCGACGCCGGCAGCGAAGCCGCCAAGCTGGCGGGGGAGGCGGTGATCGGGGCCGGGATCGGGCTGGCGCTCGGCTACCTCGGCGGGCGGCTGCACCGCCGGCTCCCCGGCGGCGGCATCACCCCGCGCTACGAGGGGATCTACGCCATCGGCTTCGCCCTCGTCGCCTTCGGGCTCTCCGAAGTGACGATCGGCAACGGGCTGATCGCTGCCTTCGTCTGCGGGATCGCGATGGGCGCCACCGAGCACGACGTCCCCCAGGGCTTCGTCGAGTTCGCCGAGAACGCCAGCTCGATCCTCCAGGTCATCACCTTCTTCGTCTTCGGGGCGCTGATCGTCGCCACCGGCTTCGACCACAACATCCCGCCGCTGGTCGCCTTCGTCCTCTTCGCCCTGATCGTCGCCCGCCCGGCGGCAGTGCTGCTCTCCTTCATCCGCACCAGGCTGCCATGGGCCCAGCAGCTCTTCATGGCCTGGTTCGGGCCGAAAGGGGTGGCCTCGATGCTGTTCGCCCTCTTCGTGCTGAAGTCGCGGGTCGGCAACGGCGAGCTGATCTTCGACATCGCCGCGATCGCGGTGATCGCCTCGATCGTCGCCCACGGCCTCACCGACACGGTCGGCGCCCGCTGGATCGGCCGCCGCGCCCGCCTCTCGCCAAGCTCTCAGACTTGACGGTCAGGCGGGAATGCCGGCCAGCCGCTCCTGCACCCAGCCGGTCGAGGCGATGTGGCGGCTCATCCCGAGCTGCTTGGGCTCGGCGCCGAGCGCCAGGCCGACGAGCTGGGGGAGGTGAAGGACGGCGAGACCCAGGTCGCGATTGACTACCTTGGCCGCCTCGGGCTGCTGCATGTCGAGGTTGAGATGGCAGAGCGGGCAGGGGGTGACGAGGCAGTCGGCGCCGGCGTCGAGCGCGTCGCCGACGTGGGTGCCGGCCTGGCGCAGCGAGGTCTCGCGGTTCATCGTGATCACCGGGAAGCCGCAGCACTTGCGGGCGCCGTCGTAGTCGACGACCTCGCCGCCGAGCGCCTCGATCACCTGCTCCAGGTAGACGTCGCGGTCGGGGAACTCGTCGTAGCCGAGGCGCTCCTTGGGGCGGACGACGTAGCAGCCGTAGAAGGGGCCGACCCGCAGCCCCGACAGCGGCCGCTTCACCTGCGCGGCGAGCCGGTCGAGGCCGTAGTCCTCGACCAGCAGCCAGAGGAAGTTCTTGTTGGTGAAGCCGTCCTTGCCCTTCTCGTAGGCGAGGCCCTGGCCGCTCAGCACCTCGTTGATGTGCGCTCGGTAGGACGAGTCGGCGTCGAGGCGCTGCTGGCACTCCGACTGGGCGCCCTGGCAGGTCGAGCAGATGTTCATCATCGAGAGACCGGTCTGCTGGGCGAGCGCGAAGGTGCGGGCGTTGAGGGTGTCGGCAAGCTCCTGGTTGTGCTCGGCGATCACCCCGGCGCCGCAGCAGTTGGCGCGGTCGAGGGTGACCAGCTCGATCCCGAGTCGCTCGGCGACCAGCGCCATCGAGCCGTGCAGCTCGGTGGTGAAGCCGCGCGAGACGCAGCCGGGCCAGTAGGCGACCTTCAGGTTCCCCTCGCTCACCGTGCCGCCTCCTCGCTGGACCGGGCGGCGGCCG
>DATMRN010000063.1:0-5095 GCA_035566275.1 Solirubrobacterales bacterium
TGGCCGAGGGCAGCATCCCGAGCGAGCCGGTGAGCATCGCCGACTCGTCGCTGAGGATGTCGCCGAAGAGGTTCTCGGTGACGATCACGTCGAAGTCGGCCGGTCGCGAGACGAGCTGCATCGCGGCGTTGTCGACCAACAGGTGGTCGAGCGCGACGCCGGGATAGTCAGGTGCGACCCGGACGACCACCTCGCGCCAGAGCCGCGAGGTCTCGAGCACGTTGGCCTTGTCGACCGAGGTGACCCGCGGCGAGCGACCGGACCCCTCGGCGCGGCGAAGGGCGGCCTCGAAGGCCACCCGGGCGATCCGCTCGATCTCCGCCGCGGAGTACTCGCAGGTGTCGTGGGCGACGTCGCCGTCGCGGCCGCGGTCGCCGAAGTAGATGCCGCCGGTCAGCTCGCGCACCACCAGCAGGTCGGTGCCGGCGATCCGCTCCTCCCGCAGCGGGCTGGAGGCGACCAGCGCCGGGCTCGGCCGCACCGGGCGCAGGTTGGCGTAGAGGCCCATCCCCTTGCGCAGCCCGAGCAGGCCCTGCTCTGGTCGCGGCGCATCGGGGTCGGTCGTGTCCCACTTCGGGCCGCCGACCGCGCCGAGCAACACCGCGTCGGCGCCTCGGCAGGCGTCGAGGACCTCATCGGTCAGCGCCGTGCCGTAGGCGTCGATTGAGGCCCCGCCCAGCAGCCGCTCGTCGAACTCGAATTCGCCCAGGACATCGAGAAGCCGTCGCGCCGCGCCGACGATCTCGGGCCCGATCCCGTCGCCGGGCAGGACGACTATGTGCGGTGCGCTCGCCACAGGGGCACTTTATGCGGACGGACCGGCTAGAGAGCGGTCGTGACCGGACCGCGATCGGCCGCGCCGGAGGACTCGAAGGCGTCGATCGCGGTGGCGTTCTCCAGGGTGATGCCGATGTCGTCGAGGCCGTTCAGCAGCCGGTGCTTGACGTCGGGCTCGACCTCGAACTCGAAGACGCCGGCGGCGCAGGTGACGGTCTCGTCGTCGACGTCGATCCGTGCCTCCCCCGCCTCGGCAACCGCGCGGCAGCGCTCTTCGTCGAGAATCGCCGGCAGCAGGCCGATCTTGGTGCAGTTGACGTAGAAGATGTCGGCGAAGGACGGGGCGACGATCGCCTCGAAGCCGAAGTCCTCCAGCGCCCAGGGGGCGTGCTCGCGCGAGGAGCCGCAGCCGAAGTTGCGCCCCGCGACGAGGATCGGATTCGGCTCCAGCTCGACCTCGCCGGAGCGGATCCAGTCGTAGAAGAGGAACTCGCCAAAGCCGGTCCGCTCGACTCGCTTGAGGAACTGCTTGGGGATGATCTGGTCGGTGTCCACGTCGGCGCGGTCCAGCACCGAGACCTTGCCCTCGATCACGTCTATCGGCCTCATCTTCAGCTCCAATCCCTGATGTCTACGAAACGTCCCTCGATGGCGGCCGCGGCCGCCATCTTCGGGCTGACCAGGTGGGTCCTCCCGCCCTTGCCCTGCCGCCCCTCGAAGTTGCGGTTCGAGGTCGAGGCGCAGCGCTCGCCCTCGGCGAGGATGTCTGGGTTCATCCCCAGGCACATCGAGCAGCCCGCCTCGCGCCATTCGAAGCCGGCGGCGCGGAAGACCTCGTGCAGGCCCTCGGCCTCGGCGGTCGCCTTGACCGCCTGGGAGCCGGGGACGACCATCGCCCGCACCGAGTCGGCCACCGTGCGCCCGTCGACCACCGCGGCCGCCTCGCGCAGGTCCTCGACCCGCGAGTTGGTGCAGGAGCCGATGAAGACGCGGTCCAGCGCCACCTCGGTCATCGGGGTGCCGGGCCGCAGCGCCATGTAGGCCAGGGCGCGTTCGGCCGATTCGCGGTCGGCCGGGGAGTCCAGCGCCGCGGGGTCGGGAACGGAGTCGGTCACCTCGACCACCATGCCGGGGTTCGTGCCCCAGGTGACCATCGGCGAGAGGCTGGAGGCGTCGACCTCGACCTCGGTGTCGAAGCCGGCGCCGGGGTCGGTCGGCAGCTCCCGCCAGCGCCGCGCGACGGCGTCGAAGTCCTCGGGGGCGGCATCTCGGCCCCGCACCCACTCGAACGTCGTCTCGTCGGGGGCGATCATCCCCGCCCGCCCACCGCCCTCGATCGTCATGTTGCAGACACTCATCCGTCCCGGCATCGAGAGCGACTCGATCGCCGGGCCCGCGTATTCGACCGCGTGGCCGACCATGCCACCGGTGCCGAGCCGCCCGATGGTCGCCAGGATCAGGTCCTTGGGGGTGACGCCGGCGCCCAGCTCGCCCGAGTAGGAGATCCGCATCGTCTTCGGCCGCTTCTGGACCAGGCACTGGGTCGCCAGCACGTGCTCGACCTCGGAGGTGCCGATGCCGAAGGCCAGCGCCCCGAAGGCGCCGTGGGTGGAGGTGTGGCTGTCGCCGCAGACGATCGTCATCCCCGGCTGGGTCACCCCCAGCTCCGGCCCGATCACATGGACGATGCCCTGGCGCTCGGAGCCCAGCGAGTAGACCGGGATGCCGAACTCCTCGCAGTTGCGCTCCAGCGTCTCGACCTGGATCCGGGAGAGCTCGTCAGCGATCAGCCGAGCCGCCTTGGTCCCGTCGGTGGGCACGTTGTGGTCGGCCGTGGCGACCGTCTTGTCTGGTCGGCGCACCCCGCGCCCCGCCAAGCGCAGCCCGTCGAAGGCCTGCGGCGAGGTGACCTCGTGGACCAGGTGCAGGTCGATGTAGATGAGACCGTCGGAGACCTCGTGGGCCTCCCAGATCTTGTCGAACATGGTTTTGGGCATCGGGCCTCCTCCTAGCTCCGCCGCAGGCCGGCGGCGATCACGGCGAGGAAGCGGGTCGGCTCCTCGCCCTCGTTCTCGAAATGGTGCGGCAAATCGGCGTCGAAGGTGACGCTGTCCCCGTCGCGCAGCTCGTAGCGGGTCCCGTCGACGGTCAGCGCCAGGGTCCCGGTCAACACGACGGCAGTCTCGCGGCTGCCGGGCTCGTGCATCGGGGGGTCCTCGCGACCGCCGGTCGCGGCGCCGGGCTTCAGCGTGTGCAGGGAGACGTCGGCGCGCTGCCCGGGCAGCGGCGGGGTCAGCTCCTCGAAGCGGTGCCCGCCGCGCTCGAAGCGTCGCCGCTCACCGGCGCGGCTGACCGCGACGTGCTCGCCCTCGTCCAGCCGCAACAGCTGAGACAGCGTCAGCTCCAGCCCGGCGGCGATCTTGGCGGCGACCGCCAGGGTCGGGCTGGTCTCTCCCCGCTCGACCTGGGAGAGCATCGGCGCGCTGACGCCACTGCGCTCTGTCAGATCGCGCAGCGACCACCCCATCGCCTCGCGCAGGGCCTTGATCCGGAAACCCACCGCCTCCGAAGGGTCGGATGTCGTCGACCCAGCCTCGCGTGGCGATGTAGTTGCGATGACCACGTCTGTACGTTATCACGTACAGACGTATGTTGACTATCGAGCCTCAGGGACCCGGAGTGCGTTCGGATGCCGCTTCCGCAGTTGCGGCCTCTGCCTCGCGGGTTGCGGCGCCCTCGAGGGCGTTGGAAAGCGCCCGCACGTAGGCGCGGGCCGAGGCCTCGAGGATGTCGGTGGCGACGCCCTGGCCGGTTGCGAGGCGGCCCCCAACCCGCAGCATCACCGCGACCTCGCCCAGCGCGTCCTCTCCACCCGTCACCGCCTCGACCGTGTACTGGCGCAACTCGCACTCGGTCTCGGTCGCCTTCTGGATCGCGTGGAAGATCGCGTCGACCGGGCCGTCCCCGCTCGACTCCCCGACCGACTCCTCGCCGGAGGGCATCGTCACCGCCACTCGGGCCAGCGGCTCGCGGCGCGAGCCCGCCTCGACCTCGAACCAGGCCAGCTCGTGGGTGTCGGAGCGCTCGCGCATCTCGTCGGAGACGAGTGCCTCGAGGTCCAGCGCGGTCACCTGCTTCTTGCGGTCGGCGACCTCCTTGAAGCGCTTGAACGCCGAGTTGAGGGCGTTGCCCTCGATCTTGAAGCCGAGCTGCTCCAGCGCGTCGCGCAGGGCATGGCGGCCGGAGTGCTTGCCGAGCACGATCGAGTTCGACTCCAGGCCAACCTCGGTCGCGTCCATGATCTCGTAGGTGGTGCGCTCCTTCAGCACGCCGTCCTGGTGGATGCCGGACTCGTGGGCGAAGGCGTTGCGCCCGACGATCGCCTTGTTGGGCTGGATCGGGTACCCGGTGAGGCGGGAGACCATGCGGCTGGTGCGGGCCAGCTCGCGCGTCTCGACTCCCGTGCTGAGGCCGTGGACGTCCTCGCGGGTCCGGATCAGCATCACGATCTCCTCCAGCGAGCAGTTTCCGGCCCGCTCGCCGATCCCGTTGACCGCGCACTCGACCTGACGGGCGCCGGCCAGCACGCCCGCGTAGGAGTTCGCCACCGCCATCCCCAGGTCGTCGTGGCAGTGGACCGACGTCTCCACACCTCGCAGCGCCGGGACCAGCTCGTAGAGGCGCCGGAAGTAGTCGGCGTACTCCTCCGGGGTCGTGTAGCCGACCGTGTCGGGGATGTTGACGACGATCGCCCCCTCCTCGACTGCGATCGCGCAGACCTCGGCGGTGAACTCGACGTCGGCGCGGGTCGCGTCCATCGGCGAGAACTCGACGTCCTCGCAGTAGGACTTTGCGAGGGCGACCGCGGCGCGCGCCTGCCCCTTGACGTCGTCGCGAGTCGTCTGCAGCTGGTGCTCGATGTGGATGTCCGAGGTGGATATGAAGGTGTGGATGCGGGGGCGCTGGGAATCCTTGACCGCGTTCCACGCCGCGTCGATGTCGGCCTTGTGGGTGCGGGCGAGGCCGCAGATCACCGGGCCCTCGACCCTGCGGGAGATCTCCTGGACCGCCTCGAAGTCGCCCGGCGAGGTGATCGGGAAGCCGGCCTCGATCACGTCGACGCCGAGGCGGCCGAGCTGCTGGGCGATCTCCACCTTCTCGGCGGTGTTCAGCGAGATCCCGGGCGACTGCTCCCCATCGCGCAGGGTGGTGTCGAAGATATGGACGCGGTCTGCGTCAGATGCGGTGGGCCCCATCGGACCTTCCTCCTTCTCGGTGCTTGCGAATGATCCTGTGTCTCGCGGCTATCGCGCCGCCC
>DATMRN010000064.1:0-2467 GCA_035566275.1 Solirubrobacterales bacterium
GCCGGCCTGCGCTTCCGCGCCCACGACCCCGACGCCCTCGCCGAGGTGGCGATCCGCGTCCTCTCCGACGACGAGCTCGGCCGCCGCCTCGTCGCCGAAGCCCACGAGCACGTGCGCCGCTTCGACTGGGGCGACGTCGCCGAGCGGACCGCCGCGGTCTACGCCGACCTTGCCGCCAAAGCCAGCCCCGCCTAAACCCCCGCCGACGGGCCGAAAACCGTCGATATAAACGGGTTTTCGGCCCGTCGGCGTCAGTTCAGTGCGGTTTGGGGAGGGTGGTCGGCGCCGCCGGGTCGGGCTCTACCGGGTGGGGCCAGCGGAGGTCCTGTGGCGCCTCCCGCATCCTGATCACCCGGGCCGGGATGCCGGCGACGACGGCGTTGGCCGGGACGTCCTTGGTGACCACGGCGTTGGCGCCGATTATCGAGTTGTCGCCGACCCGGACGCCGCGCAGGATGCAGGCGCCGTAGCCGACCCAGACGTTGGAGCCGACCTCGACATCGCGCTTGTAGATGCCCTGGACGCGGATCGGCCGCTCGACCTCGACCACGCCGTGATCGAAGTCGATGAACATCGCCCGGTCGGCGATCACGCACTGCTCGCCGATCCGCACCCGCCGGTAGGCGGAGATCGTGCACTCCTGACCCATCACGGTTTTGTCCCCGACCTCGACCACGCCCTCATGGCAGCGGATCTTCGAGCCGTCGCCGATCCAGACGAAGCGGCCGAAGCTGATCGCTCCGCCGCGGCCGATCTGCAGTTCGAGCCGGCGGCCGAGGAAGAGCATCCCGGAGGTTTGCCAGCGCCGCCCGGCCCTGGTCAGGAAGCGGCGCCAGAGGTAGCGCCAGAACAGCCGTCCGTAGCGGCTGTTGAGCATCCTGTTGGCGGCGAGGAAGCGGAGCAGGCGCATGCGGCGCCGGACTCTAGACTGAGCGACCAATGCCCGACGCCGCGAAAACCGCGCCGCTGGCCGAGCGCCTCGTCGCGGGCGACAAGCGTGCGCTGGCCCGGGCGATCACCCTGATCGAGTCCGACGACCCGGCCGGCTGGGATCTGGTGCGCGAGGTCTATCCCCGCACCGGCAAGGCGCGGATCGTGGGCTTCACCGGGCCGCCCGGGGTCGGCAAGAGCACCCTGATCGGGGCCCTCACCGCGGAGCTGCGCAAGGCCAAGCGCCAGGTCGCGGTGCTCTCGATCGACCCCTCCAGCCCCTTCACCCGCGGCGCCCTGCTCGGCGACCGCATCCGCCTCTCCGACCACTTCCTCGACCCCGGCGTCTTCATCCGCTCGATGGCTTCGCGGGGTGCGCTCGGCGGCCTCTCGGAGGCGGCGCTGCAGGTGGCGCTGGTGATGGACGCGGCCGGCAAGGACGACGTGCTGATCGAGACGGTCGGCGTCGGCCAGGCCGAGATCGACATCGTCGACCACGCCGACACGATCGTGCTGGCGCTGATGCCGGGCTCCGGCGACTCGATCCAGGCGCTGAAGGCGGGGGTGATGGAGATCCCCGACATCATCGTCGTCAACAAGGCCGACCACCCGATGACCGAAACGATGGTCCGCGAGGTGCGCGGCGTGCTGGCCCTCTCCCACGACCCCGAAGGCTGGAAGGTGCCGATCCTGCGCACCGAGGCGGCGCGCGGCGAGGGCGTGGAGGAGCTTGCGGCGAAGATCGACGAGCACCGCGCCCACATCGAGGCGGCGGGGACGCTGGCGGAGCGCCGCGCCCGCAACCTGCGCAGCGAGGTGCTGGGGATCGCCGCCTCGCGGATGCGCCGCCGCCTGGAGGCGACGGTCGCCGCCGACCCCGAGACCGCCGGGCTGCTGGAGCGCGTGGTGCGGCGGGAGCTGGACCCGGCGAGCGCCGCCGGCGAGCTGCTGGCGAGACAGTCCGATGGCTGAGGCGCCGCTCGCCGCGCCTCTCCCTCGCGAGGAGGCGACGGGATGGGTCGGCCATGAGGTCGACGACCTCGACGGCGCCGCGGTCGGCAGCGTCCACGGCTTCTTCGCCGACGCCGGCAGCGGCGAGCCCACCTGGCTGATCGCCAAGATCGGCCGCCGCCGCGCCAGGCTGGTCGCGATCCCGCTGCGCGACTGCGCCGCTGCGACGACCCGCGTCTGGGTCGCTCACGAGCGCGATGCGATCCGCGGCGCTCCCGTCGTCGACCCGACAAGGCCCCTGCTGCGCGAGCACGAGCTGACGATCTGCTCCCATTACGGGATCGGCGAGCGAGTAGGCCGCGCCGCCGAGGTGGCGGGCCGCCCCAAGGCCGCCGTCACCTCGAAAGCCACCAACTGAGCCGCCGACGGGCCTAAAACCGACGATATAGGCCGGTTTTCGGCCCGTCGGCGGGCGGTTTGAACCGCTCGCCCACATCTCCCCGTAACACTGGGGTGGGAAAGTTGAGGCCATGGTCCTGCTGATGCTGTTCGGCTTCGTCGCCGGCGCGGCGACGGCGCTCTCGCC
>DATMRN010000065.1:0-5045 GCA_035566275.1 Solirubrobacterales bacterium
GGCGATGATCGGGTCGGCCGAGTCGCCGACCATCGTCATGCTCTGCCCGTTGGCGTAGGGCCAGCGAGGCAGGCAGCCGCTCTGGGCGGCGTCGGCGAGCAGCGAGCGGATCATGTCGGCGGCGCGCTTCGGTTCGAGCATCGAGAGCAGCTGGATCTCGCTGCGGTAGATGTCCCAACCGGAGAAGTCCGCGTACTGGGTGCGCCCGCCGGCGTTGTGGATGCTCCCGTCCATCCCGGGGTAGTCGCCGTTGACGTCGTTGAAGGTCCGCGGCGCGACGAAGGCGTGGTAGAGCGCCGTGTAGAAGGTGTCGAGGAGGGGGGACGGGCCGCCGCTGACCCGGATCCGCCCCAGCGCCGCGTTCCAGCTTCGCTGAGCGCGGGTCGCGATCGTCCCGAAGGCGAGGCCGGGATCTTCCGCCGCCAGGTTGGCGCGCGCGTTTTCGATGCTGACGAAAGAGACGCCGACCCGAGCCAGCACGACCCTGTTCTTGGTCGTGTCGAAGGTCGCGTAGGCGCCGGCGGCGGCGCTCGTCGCCGGATTGGACGCCGGCGTCTGGCTGTCGCTGGCCGAGGTCGAGCCGGGGCTGAGCACGTTGCGCTGCCAGGTGCCGTAGGCGCCGAAGGGGCGGCTGAAGACCGCGGCGAAGTAGACCTTGTAGCGGGGGCGCTGGGCGCAGAAGAGGCCGCTGGAGGCGGAGCCGTCGATTTCGTTCCCGCCGGGGTTGATCTGCACGCTTGCGAAGTCGTTCGGCTGGGCGCTGCCGCCGGCATCGATCAGGACGCTCGAGTGCAGGTTCGAGGGGAAGGTGAAGCGGGCCATGCCGGTCCGAGTCGTCGCCGTCAGCTCGGTGTCGATCCCCGCCCCGCGCGCCGGGCTGAGGCGCATCGAGTAGTAGCCTGGCCGGGCGCGCTCGCCGCCGTGGGAGAAGCCCGGCTGAAATTCCCCGTTGAGGGAGGAGCTGGCCGAGGCCGGCGAGGTTTCGAGCGGCTGGGTCGTCGGCAGGAAGGGGAAGTCGCCGTAGAGGGAGCAGCCGGCGCCGCTGAGGTGGGTGAGGCTGAACCCTTTGAGGTGATTGTCTCGGTAGTCGTAGCCACCGGAGCCGCTCATGTCGGCGGGGGTGGTGTCGGGGCTCCATTGCACCATCCCGAAGGGGACGGTGGCGCCGGGGAAGTTGTGACCGCCGCCGAAGGTCCCCGGGCCCGGTCGGGTGCCGGCGAAGGGATTGACGTGATCGGCCAGGCCGGAGGCGCCCGCCGAGGGCGCCGCGCCGGCGAAAAGGAACGCGAAACACGCGCCCAACATGGGGATTTTCGTCTTGACGATCGTCGACCTGCTCTTCCGGATGAAGCCCGCTGCCCCTGGATGAAGCCCCTACACGTTAGTCGGCGCCTCTGAGGTCAACACGGGGGCTCGCGTAAGAGAGCGGCCGGGCGCGTAATGTTCCCGCCTCAATGCGGGGCAGAATCGCCATCCTCGCGGCCGCACTGGTGGTGGTCGCCACGCTCGTCGTCGTCCTCACGTCCGGCGGTGGGGGGGGCAACAACGCCCTCCAGCGACTCGAACAGAAGCGCCCCCTGCACAAACTCCCCCCGATCCCCGGCGCCCCCGGGGTCGACGTGATCTCACCCCGCAACGGCGCCCGCCAGACCAGCGGCGCGGTCGTCGTTCGGGTGACGGTCCACAACTTCCACCTCTCCCCCCGGCAGTTCGGCCGGGAACCTGTGCTGGGCGAAGGCTACATCCGCTTCCAGCTGCACCGGGTCCCCGACTGCATCGCGCCGAAACGACTTCGCCAGGCGCTCCAAAACCCGCTCAGCAGCGGCAGGCTGCTCGGGGCCTCCTTCGACTACCCGCAGTACTCGGGGCCGAACGGGGTCCTCGCCGAGCGGCTCGGCGCCACCGGCAGCTACTCGCCCGCGACACGGCCGGTGATCTTCTACCACGACCTGCCGCCGGGCTTCTACCACATCGTCGTCAACCTGGCCAACAACAGCGGGACGATGACGCCCTTCCACGGCGTCACCAACTTCCAGATCGTACCCCCGCCGGGTCACGGCGGGCCCGGTCATTGCAAGAAGGGAAAGATCCCCAGCGCCAGAGCCGCGGCAACGCTCGAATAGGGTCACGCGCCGCTCCTGAAGAATCAATTAGCGAACGTCACGATCTGATTCTCCGTGAGCGGCGCCGATGTGGCGATTGCCACCGCCCCCGGACGCGAAGCGGAGGAGGCGGTGGTTTATTCCGCCCAATACTTCACTTTGTATAGTCAGGTCGATGCGGACCTACCGCCGCCTGATGGGATTCCTGCGCCCCTACCGCCGCCAGCTCTGGGGCTCGCTGGCCTTCGCCTGGCTGGCGATGGGGATGACGGTGCTGATCCCATGGCTGGTCGGGCGCGCCGTCAACGCGATCGAGAGCGGCAACAAGCCCGACCTCCTCCCCCTCGCCCTGGCGATCGTCGGGGCGAGCATCCTCAGGCTGGGCCTGACCGTGGTCAGGCGGCTGGTCGCCGGCAAAGTCTCCCTCGCGGTCGAATTCGACCTGCGCCAGGTCTTCTACGCCCACCTCCAGAAGCTCGACCTGGGCTTCTTCGACTCCCAGCAGACCGGCCAGCTGATGTCGCGGGCTACGGTCGACCTGCAGGCGATCCGCTTCTTCCTCGGCTACGGCCTCGTCTTCATCACCCAGAACCTGCTGACGATCGTGCTGGCGAGCGCGGTGATGATCGCGATCAACCCGCTGCTGGCGCTGATCGCGCTGGCGCCGGCGCCCTTCGTCGTCTACACCGCCTCGCGCTACAACCGCATCTCCCGCCCGGCGCTGCAGGAGGTCCAGCAGCGAATCGCCGAGCTGACCGCGGAGGCCGAGGAGAACGTCTCCGGGATCCGCATCGTCAAGGCCTTCGCCCGCGAGGAACACCAGCTGCACCGCTTTCAGCGCGCGGTCGCCCGGGTCTTCGCCCAAAGCATCTACTCGACCCGCCTGCAGGCGTTCTTCTCCCCGCTGATCGGGCTGCTGCCGCAGATCGGGATCGCCCTGGTGCTGCTGATCGGCGGCCGCCAGGTGATCGCCGGCAACCTCAGCCTGGGCAACTTCACCGCCTTCTACACCTACCTGGTGATGCTCGCCGGGCCGATGCGGATGCTCGGCGTGACGATGGGGATGGCGCAGCGGGCGGTGGCTTCGGGCAACCGGATGTTCGAGATCATCGATCGCGAACCCGCGATCCAGAGCCCGCCCGGCGCCCCCGCCCTGCCCGCGGGCGGCGGCGAGGTCGAGTTGCGCGGCGTGACGCTGCGCTACGACGACTCCGCGCCCGCCCTTACCGCCGTCGACCTCCACATCGAGGCGGGCAGGACCGTGGCCCTGGTGGGTCCGTCGGGCTCGGGCAAGACCAGCATGGTCGGGCTGATCGCACGGCTCTATGACCCCAGCGAGGGGACGGTGCTGGTCGACGGTGCCGACATCCGCGAGGTCGACGTCGGCTCGCTGCGCTCCGAGGTCGCCTTCGTCGCCGACGACAGCTTCCTCTTCACCGCCAGCGTCGCCGAGAACATCGCCTACGCCCGCCAGGAGGCGAGCTTGGGGGAGATTGAAGCCGCGGCGCGGCGCGCCCAGGCCGACGGCTTCATCCGAGAGCTGCCCGATGGCTATGAGACCAGGGTCGGCGAGCGCGGGTTGACCCTCTCCGGCGGCCAGCGCCAGCGCATCGCGATCGCCCGTGCCCTGCTCGCCGACCCGCGCATCCTGATCCTCGACGACGCGACCTCCTCCGTCGACGCGACCACCGAGGAGGCGATCAAGTCCGGCCTGCAGGAGGCGATGGCCGGGCGGACGACCTTCATCATCGCCCACCGGCTCTCGACCGTTTCGCTGGCCGACGAGGTGGTCGTGATGGACGCCGGCCGGATCGTCGACCGCGGGACCCACAAGGAGCTGCTGGAGGGCTGTGGCTTCTACCGCGAGATCGCCGAGCACGGGCTCGCCGACTCGGTCTTCCTGCAACGCGACCTCGAGAGTCGCGAGGAGATGGCGCGGCTGTGAGCGAGCGCGAGCCCGACACCAACCGGCTCCGGAACATCTTCCTGCTCTTCGGGGCGCTCTGGCGTCTGGTCCGCGGTCAGGATCAGCGGGCGCGCAAGGTGCGCTGGATGATCGGATTGCTGCGCCCCTACCGCGGCCGCATGGCGCTGATGTTCGTGGCGCTGCTGATCGAGACCGGCGCCGGTCTCGCGCCTCCCTACCTGGCCGGCCGGGCGATAGACGCCGGGATCAAGACCGGTGACCTCAGCGCCCTCGACCTGACCGTCGTCGCCTTCGTCGTCGCCGCCCTGCTCTACGCCGCCGGCACCTACGCGGAGACCTACCTGGTCGGATGGGTCGGCACTCGCGCCCTCCAGGACCTCCGCGAGCGGCTCTTCTCCCACATCCAGTCGATGTCGATCGGCTTCTTCACGCGGCGCAGCCCCGGCGTGCTGATCTCGCGGATGACCAACGACGTCGAGGCGCTCAACCAGCTCGTCACCAGCGGCGTCGTGACGATGTTCTCGAGCACGCTGACCCTGGTCGGCGTCGTCGTGATCCTGCTGGTGCTCGACGTCCAGCTGGCCCTGGTCACCTTCCTGACCCTCCCCCTGCTGGCGGTTGCCAGCGTCGTCTTCCGGATCGTCTCCGCCGGCACCTACAGAGCGACCCGGGAGCGGATCGCGGCCGTCACCGCCTACCTGCAGGAGACGCTGAGCGGCGTGCGGGTGGTGCGCAGCTTCGGTCAGGAGCCCCGGCACGAGGCGGTGATGACAGACCTCAACGAGCAGAACCGCGCCGTGAACATGAAGACGGTCTACCTCAACGCCTCCTACTTCCCGGCGGTCGAACTGCTGGCGGCGATCGGCACCGCGGTGATCCTGCTTTACGGCGGCAGCCAGGCGATTGAAGGCGCGATCCAGATCGGCGTCGTCGTCTCCTTCGTCGGCTACCTGGCGACTTTCTTCGAACCGATCCAGGAACTCTCCCAGCTCTATACGACCTACCAGCAGGGGATG
>DATMRN010000066.1:0-7297 GCA_035566275.1 Solirubrobacterales bacterium
AGCGAGTCGCTCCAGCCGATCAGGGCGAACTTGCTGGCCGAGTAGGCGCCGGTGCGGGCGCGGGAGACGCGGCCGGCGGTGCTGGCGACGTTGACGATCGCGCTCGGCGCCGAGGCGCGCAACAGCGGCAGCAGCGCCTCGGTGAGGCGGAGCGCCGCGTCGAAGTTGAGCTGCATGTGGCGGTGGACGTTGGCGTAGCCGGTCTCGGCGAAGGTCCCGCGCCAGGCGCCGCCGGCGTTGTTGACGAGGAGGTCGAGGCCGTCGTGATGCCCTGCGACGTGGTCGCGGACACGCTCAGGGGCGTCGGGCTCGGTGAGGTCGACCGCCAGGTGGGTCGCCTTGCAAGGCAGAGACTCGGCGAGGTCGCGCAGCCGCTCCTCGCGGCGGGCGACGAGGACCAACTCGGCGCCGGGCTCGCGGGCGAGCCGCTTCGCGGTCGCCTCGCCGATCCCGCTCGAGGCTCCGGTGATCAGCGCCGTGGTCGCGGGCGATGCCATCAGTTACGCAACCGTATTGGACTCGGCGCCGCGCGGTGGCGGCAGGGCCGCGCCGGGAACTTGCAAGGATGGGCGCGATGGCCGCACCGAGCGAAACGCGGGCTCCCCGGCTGGCCGCCGCACCGCGCGAAGGCGAGCAGGTGACGCCGCTGGAGCTGTTCTTCGACCTCGTCTTCGTGCTGGCGATCACCCAGTGCACGGCGCTGATGTCCCACCACCCGACTTGGTCGGGGCTGGCTCAGGGCCTGCTGGTGCTGGGGATGCTGTGGTGGGCGTGGGTCGGCTACGCCTGGCTGACCAGCGTCATCGACCCCGAGGAGGGCGCGGTCCGCCTCGTCATCTTCGGCGCGATGGCGGCACTGCTGATCGTCTCGCTCTGCGTGCCCGAGGCGTTCGGCAGCCTCGCGCTTGCCTTCGCGCTCTTCTACGGCGTCGTGCGGACCGCGCACATCGCCCTCTTCATGCTCGCCAGCCCCGAGGACGACGCGCTGCGTCACTCGGTTCTCGGTCTCGCCGCCAGCACCGCGATCGCGGTCGGGCTGCTGCTCGCAGCCTCCTTCCTCGACGGCCTCGCGCAGGGCGCGCTGTGGGTGCTCGCCCTCCTCCTCGACATGGGCGGGCCCTACTTCTTCGGCTCGGAGGGGTGGAAGCTGGTCCCAGGGCACTTCGCCGAGCGCCACGGGCTGATCGTGATCATCGCCCTCGGCGAGTCGATCGTCGCGATCGGGGTCGGCGCCGCCGGCCATGTGACGGCGGGGATCGTGGTCGCGGCGACCCTGGGAGTCGCGCTGGCCGCGGCGATGTGGTGGACCTACTTCGACATCGTCGCCATCGTCGCCGGGCGCCGGCTGGCACGCGCCGAAGCGGGGCGCGAGCTCAACGAGATGGCGCGGGACTCCTACTCCTACCTGCATCTGCCGATGGTGGCCGGGATCGTGCTGGTCGCCCTGGGCATGAAGACGACGATCGGCCACGTCGGCAACCACCTCCACGCCGTTCCCGCCTTCGCCCTGCTGGGTGGGCTCGCCCTCTACCTGCTCGGGCACGTCGCCTTCCGCTACCGCCACGTCCACACGATCAACCGCCAGCGCCTGCTGCTCGCGGTCGTACTCCTGGTCCTGGTGCCGGTGGCGACCGAGCTGCCGGCGCTCGCTCCCCTGGCGCTCGCCAACGTGCTGGTCTGGGCGATGATCGCCTACGAGACACGCAGCTACGGCGAGGGGCGCAACCGGGTTCGCCACGAGGGCGCCGAGCCGACCACTCAGTCTTCTTGAAGCCTTAGCGACGGACAGGTGTTTGACTCGACATACTGCTGCCCGTGACCGAGACACCGGCACTGCTCGACCAGCTGCTGCGCACCGCCGCGCCTTCCGGATACGAGGAGCCGGCGGCTGCGATCTGGCGCGAGGCTGCTTCCTTCGCCGAGCTGTCCGCGGACGGGCTCGGATCGTCGATCGCCCGGGTCGGCGAGGCGGGGCCGCTGCTTGCCGTGGTCGGCCACATCGACGAGATCGGGCTGGCGATCACCCACATCGACGAGAAGGGCTTCCTCTACTTTACCCCGATCGGCGGCTGGGATCCGCAGATCCTGGTCGGCCAGCGGGTCGAGGTGCGCGGCAGGGACGGGACGGTGGTCGGGGTGGTCGGGCGCAAGCCGATCCACCTGCTCGATCCCGACCAGCGCAAGAAGGTGGTCGAACTCAAAGGCCTGCACATCGACGTCGGCGCCGCCGACCGCGACGAGGCTGCGGAGCTGGTCCGGGTCGGCGACCCGGTGACGATCGCCACCGAGCCGGTACGGGTGGCCGGCAAGCGGCTGGTCTCCCGCGCGATGGACAACCGGCTCGGCGCCTACGTCGCGCTGGAGTCGCTGCGCCGATGCCACGAGCGCGGCAGCCTCGGCGGCAGCTTCGCGGCAATCGCCGCGGTGCAGGAGGAGGTCGGCCTGTTCGGCGCCCGGACCTCAGCCTTCGCGGTGCGGCCCGACCTAGCCGTGGCGGTCGACGTCACCCACGCCACCGACGCGCCGGGCGTCGACGAGAAGGAGATCGGCAGCCACCCGCTCGGCTCGGGCCCGGCGATCGGCCGTGGCTCCACCCTCTCGCCGAAGGTCTTCGAGCTGCTGGTCGAGACCGCCGAGGCCGAGGGCATCGACCACACGGTCAGCGCCAGCGGCCGCGGCACCAGCACCGACGCCGACGTGATCCAGATCTCCCGTGCCGGCATCCCCACCGGCCTCGTCTCGATCCCGCTGCGCTACATGCACTCTCCGGTCGAGATGGTCGACCTCGGCGACGTCGAGGCGGCGGTCGAGCTGCTCGCCGCTTTTGCGGCGCGGCTGGACGACGGCATCGACCTCAGCCGCTGACGGTCAGTCGTCGACGATGACGGCGTCGCGGCCGCTCGCCTTGGCGGCGTAGAGGGCGGCGTCGGCTCGGGCGACGAGGTCGTCGGTGTCGACCGTCTCGGGCTTGGAGACGGCGACGCCGATGCTGACCGTCACCCCCACCCCGACCGGCCGCCGCTCGCGGACCTCGCAACGCAGCCGCTCGGCGATCTCCAGCGCGTCTTTGCGGCCGGCCCCGGGGAGGACGACGAGGATCTCCTCGCCACCGACCCGGTAGATCGAGTCTCCGGCGCGCAGCGCGGCGCGCATCACATAGGCGACGTCCTGCAGAACAGCGTCGCCGGCGGCGTGGCCGAGCTGGTCGTTGACCCGCTTGAAGTGGTCGAGGTCGCAGAGCAGCAGGGCGTGAGAGAGGCCCTCCTCCTCGTTGCTGGGCTGGCCGTCGAGCTCGGAGAGGCGCTGCTCCAGCGCGTTGCGGTTGAAGAGGCCGGTGAGCGGGTCGAGAGTGGAGCGGCGGCGGTGGGCGCGGTCTGACTCGACCAGGGCGCCGGAGAGGATGACGGTGCTGAGGATTAGCGCGGCGGTGGCGATCAGCGTCTGGCTGTGGCCGGCGGCGGAGGCCGGGTCGACGGCGACGGTGCTGAGCAGGAAGAGCGCAAGGATGTAGATCGTCCCGACCACCATTCCCCACGGGTCGAAGCGGGCGCCGAGGGTGACGGCGGGCAGCGCGAACCACATCAGCGCCGGGCTGGTCGGGCCGCCGGTTGCGATCACCGCGACGGCGAGCAGAAGCGGCAGGGCGCCCCAGGCGCCGGCGACCCAGAGCCAGGGGCGCCGGCTGGCGCGCATGAAGCGGTCGGCGACGGCGAAGCCGCAGAAGCCGACTGCGAGCGGCGCGATCCACCACCATCCCACCTGCGGCCCGACCGAGGCCAGGGCCACGGCGAGGATCGCGAAGCAGGCTGTGCGGTAGCGGCGCACGCGCCGCTCCATGTCCAGCAGGCGTTCGCGACGAGCCTCCTCGCGAATCGCCGCAAGAGACTCCGTCGACGGGGGCGAATTGCCCGCAGGGCCGGCTCCAGCGCGACGGGAGACGACGTTCGGGATGTCGAAGGTCGATTTCACAGCCTCCCCATCGACCCCTGGCTCGATTGGACTTAAATCTGAACTCGCGCCGTCAGTCATCTATTCGAGAAGCTGCAGCTCTTTGGGAAGACTGCTGAGGTTGCGGCGCCCGTCATCGGCTACGACGACTAGGTCCTCGATCCGCACCCCCAGCTCGCCGGGCAGGTAGACACCGGGCTCGACGGTCACCACCTCGCCGGCCTCGAGCACGTCCTCGGAGCGCTGCGAGACGCGGGGCGCCTCGTGGATCTCGAGGCCGACGCCGTGGCCGAGCCCGTGGCCGAAGCGCTCGCCGTGGCCGGCCCCCTCGATGACCTTGCGCGCAACGGCGTCCAGCGCCTCGCCCCCGACGCCGGCGATCACGGCGTCGAGCGCAGCGGCCTGGGCCTCGCGCACGACCTCGTAGACGGCACGGGCCTGCTCACCGGGATCCCCGGTGGCGAAGGTGCGTGTGCCGTCGGAGCAGTAGCCGTCCAGCTTCGCCCCCATGTCGAAGACGACCAGCTCCCCTCTGCCGATCTCGCGCTCGCCCGGCTCGGCGTGCGGGAGGGCGCCGTTGGGGCCGGCGGCGACGATCGCCGGGAAGGATGGGTCGGCGCCCAGCTCGCGGATCCGCGCCTCGGCGGCGCGGGCGACCTCGCGCTCGGTGCGCCCGGCGAGTCCGCGCTCCAGGCTCCAGCGCCAGACCTCGTCGGCCAGCTCCGAGGCGGCGGCGATCGACTCCAGCTCGCCGTCGTCCTTGACCCGGCGCAGCTTCTCGACCGTCCCGCCGGCCGGGACCGCCTCGACTCTGTCGGCGAGCTTCTCCTCCAGGCGCTTCAGCGTGCGGACCGACATGTGGTCGTCCTCGAACCCGACCCTGCCGCTGAGGTGCTCGGCCAGGCTCGCCAGCCAGTCCCCCTCCACGGTGAGCACCTCCCAGCCCTCGACCTCGGCGGCGGCGCGCTCGGTGTAGCGGAAGTCGGTGAGGAAGAGGCGGGTGCCCTCGCCGCAGACGCAGGCCCCGTTGGTGCCGCCGAACCCGGTCAGGTAGCTGACGTTGACGAGATCGGTGACCAGCATCCGGTCCAGCTCGCGCTCGGCCAGCAGGGCCGCGAGGCGCTCGCCGCGACCGCGCATCAACCCTCGCCTGCGCCGAGCTCGCGGGCGAGGACCGCGAGGGCGCCGCGGTAGCCGTCCGGGCCCTTGCCGGAGACCTTCGCCAACACCAGCCCGTCGAAGACGGAGACCTTGCGCCAGTCCTCGCGCGACTCGACGTCGGAGAGGTGGACCTCCACGGCCGGCAGGCGGGCGACGTCGAGCGCGTCGGCGATCGCGCGGCTGTAGTGAGTCCAGGCGCCGGCGTTGACCAACGCCGCGTCGGCCAGCTCCGGCAGCCGGTGCAGGTATCCGACGAACTCGCCCTCGGAGTTGGTCTGGAAGAAGATCGTCTCCAGCCCAAGCTCCCGCGCCCAGCCCTGGATCTTCGTCTCCAGCTTGCTGAGCGAGAGGCCGCCGTAGATCGCCGGGTCGCGGCGGTCGAGGATGTCGAAGTTGACCCCGTGCAGGACCGCGACGCGGTTGTGGGCGGTGGTCACTTGAGCAGCTCCTCCACGGCCGCCCGGACCCTATCCGGATCGACGAGCTGCCCCACACGGGGCGCTCCAGGCTCGGAGAGGAGGACGAAGCCCACGCCCTCCGCCGTGCGCTTCTTGTCGTGCTGGATGGCATCGAAGAGCACCGCCGTGTCGGCCGCTTCAAGGACAACCGGCAAACCGTGCCTGACGAGGATCGTCTCGACCTCTTCGCGAAGCTCGGGCGCCCCGGAGAGGCGGAGCGCAGCCAGCAGCCCCAGACCGATCGCCTCACCATGGCGATGGGCGGAAAAACCGCTTGCCGCCTCTATCGCGTGCCCCACCGTGTGGCCGAGGTTGAGAACCTCGCGACGACCGGAGTCCCGCTCGTCGGCGGCGACGACCTCACACTTGTAGCGGGCGCAGGCGAAGACAACCTCGTCGAGGCCGCCTAGCTCAAGCGACTCGATCGAGCGCACCCGCTCCCAGAGCGCGCCGCCGGCCAGCAGGCCGGTCTTCAGCACCTCGGCGAAACCGGCGGCCATCTCCTCGCGCGAGAGGCTCTCCAAGGTGGACATGTCGGCAAGCACCGCGGCCGGCAGGTGGTAAGCGCCGGCGTAATTCTTGCCCGACGACAGGTTGACGCCGGTCTTGCCGCCATAGGCGGAGTCGACCTGGGCGACCAGGGTAGTCGGGACCTGTACGACCGGGACGCCGCGCTGGTAGATGTGAGCGCAGAATCCCGCCAGGTCGCCGACCACGCCACCGCCGAGGGCGACGAGATGATCCTCGCGGGTCATCCCGGCCTCGGCAAGCTCCACTAGCACCTCTCTAGCTTCGTCCATCGACTTCGTCATCTCCCCCGGCTCCACCTCGACGCGAGCCGCAAGTGGGGCGATCCGGTCGGCGTAGAGCGTCCCCACCGCGGTATCGGTAACGCAAAAGCGCCGTCCTTGCAGCGGCCACCAGCCAGCGTCAAGCAGGTCGCGCCCGACGAACGCCGGGTACTCGCCGGAGGCGCTCGCCGCCCAGAGCATCCTGGTCCCCGTTGGGAGGTTGAAGAGCGCCTCGATCGCGGGCAGCGCCCGTCCGACCATGCCGGGATCGCCGGACGGGATGACGGCGTCGGCGAGCTCTTCGTAGAGCGGCAAGCGCACCGCCAGCAGGCGGGCGACGTCCTCGGCGCTGCGGGCGAGGGGGCGGTCGGTGTGGGCGATCCGCCGCCAGGCCTCCTCGGCGGAGACCTGGAGCCAGACGACGACGTGGCGGTCGAGGGCCTCGCGGACCCGCTCGGAGAGGACGCTGCCGCCCCCCAGCGCGATCGCGCCGCCGTCGGCCTGCTCCAGCAGCGAGCCGACCACCTCGGCCTCGCGCACCCGGAAGGCCTCCTCGCCGTCGCGCTCGAAGGCGGCGGCGATCGACATCCCCAGCTCGCCTTCCATCAGCTCGTCGACCTCGGTCGCCTCCAGGCCGGCCTCGCGCGCGGCGGCGAGCGCCAGCGACTTGCCGGCCCCCATGAAGCCGATGAAAACGATTGCCGGCCGGCTAGTCACGCCAGTCGATGCGCCGCTTGTAGGCCTCGACGGCAGCCAGCACGTCGTCGATGTGGTCGCCGCCGAACTTCTCGCGGTAGCAGCGGGCCAGGGTGAGGCAGACCATCGCCTCGGCGACGACCGCGGCGGCCGGGACGACGGTGGAGTCGGTGCGCTCGCGCAGCGCCTGTGCCGGCTCCTTGGTCTCGGTGTCGACCGAGCGCAGCGGCTTGGTCAGGGTGG
>DATMRN010000067.1:0-16119 GCA_035566275.1 Solirubrobacterales bacterium
CGGCGAGCAGGTCGCCGATCACCCCCAGCGCGAAGAGCTGCACGGCGGCGATGAAGAGGACGGCGCCGAGGATCAGCGACTGGATGTGCCCGGTGCTGTCGCCGTTGAGGACCCAGTCGAGCAGGAAGGGCATCCAGGCCGCAAGCGCCAGGGCGAAGACGATCAGCCCGGCGGTGGCGAACACCCGCAGAGGCTCGTACCGCGCGTAGATCCGCAGGATCGCCGGCCCGTTGCGCCGCACGTAGGAGCCGGTCGAGTCGAACAGCCGCGACTCGCGGGTCTGCGGATTGGTGCCGACCGCGACCTGGTCGACCGCGACCAGCATCTTGCCGGCCTGGATCAGGCTCTCCAGCGTGTAGGTGAAGTCGTCGACGACGAGGAGCTGCAGCGCCGCCTCGCGGTTGTAGGCGCGAAAGCCCGAGGTGGTGTCGGCGATCTCGGTGCCGGAGAGGTGGCGGACGACCCAGCTTCCGAGCCGCTGCAGCGCCTTCTTGGAGCCGGAGAAGTGCTCGATCTGGGACACCTGCCGGTCGCCGACGACCATGTCGGCATCGCCGGCGAGGATCGGGCCGAGCAGCTTGGGGATGTCGGCGCCGCGGTACTGGTTGTCGGCGTCGGTGTTGACGACGACGTCGGCGCCCAGCTTCAGGCAGGCGTCGAGGCCGGCCTGGAAGCCGGCGGCGAGGCCCTTGTTGTTGGTGAGGCGGACGATGTGGTCGACGCCGTGCTCGCGGGCGACCTCGACCGTGCGATCGGTCGAGCCGTCGTCGATCACCAGCAACTCGATCGACTCGATGCCGTCGATCGTGCGAGGAATGTCCGCGATCGTCGCGGGCAGGGTTGTTTCCTCGTTGAGGCAGGGGATTTGCACGATCAGCTTCACGGGGCCGGCTCAGGGTATCCGCGCGCTCGGCGCGCGGGTCCTGTCCCGGGGGAAGGGGCCTGCGGGCGGGCAAGTGTGTCCGTTCTCGGCCCCTCCCCCGGGCCACCCGCGCGAGAGGCGTAGAATCCTGGTTGATTGACCAGTCAATCGGTCCGATGAACGCGCAGCTCACAGCCACAGGGAGAGCCCATCTGCGTCGGGCGCTGGAGCTTGCCGAGGGCGGCCGTGGGCGGGTCAGCCCTAATCCGCTGGTCGGTGCGGTGATTGTGCGGGGTGGCGAGCTGATTGGTGAGGGGTTTCATGCTGTGCTGGGTGGGCTTCATGCCGAGCGGGCTGCATTGGAGGATTGCCGGCAGCGTGGGGAGGACCCGGCTGAGGCGACTCTGTACGTGACGCTGGAGCCCTGTGCTCACCAGGGACGTCAGCCTTCTTGCACCGAGGCGATTCTGGAGGCCGGGATCGCACGAGTGGTGATTGCTTCCGACGATCCAAGTGAGAAAGCTTCCGGCCGCGGACCTGGGATCTTGCGGGATGGGGGTATTGAGGTCGAGTTTGCTGCCGGGGAAGAGGCCGCCGCCGCGCGCCTGCTCAACCAGCCTTTTCGTAAGCACGCTCGAACTGGTTTGCCGCTTGTCACTTTGAAGCTGGCGATGTCGCTCGACGGTTGCACTTCTACAGCTCCCGGTGACTCCCCGTGGATCTCCAGCGAGCAGAGCCGCGCTCTCGTCCACCGCTGGCGCGCCGAATCCGACGCGATTGCCATCGGCATTGGCACAGCCCTGGCCGACGATCCGCTGCTGACGGCGCGTGATTCCGACACAGCACGGCAGCCAACCCGCGTCGTCTTCGACTCCCAGGCCCGTCTACCCCTCGACTCCCAGCTCCTCCGCACCCTCGACCAGTCCCCGGTGATCGTCGTCACTGCACCCCACGCCGACTCCACAGCCCTACGAGACGCAGGCGCCGAAATCGTCGTCGCGGAGGGCATTTCCTCTGCCCTCGCCGACCTGGGCCGCCGCAATATCGCGAGTCTCTTCCTGGAGGGCGGCCCGACCCTTGCCGCTGGGTTCACCGAAGCAGGTGAGATCGACGAGGCGCGCGTCTTCATCGCTCCGGTTCTACTCGGCGGTTCCGAGCCCCAGACTGTGAACGCCTCTCGCGCGGGTGGCGGCGGGGTGGGGGGTTCTCCGCCGCACGGAGGCTGCGGAGGGCAAGGCCTCGAATCTCCAGGCGCAGCGTCCCGGCGCCCGGAGCAGCGCGCAGTGCAAGGAGGGCCCCCCACCCCGCCGACAGGACCCGTGCGCCAGGCGCCTCTGTCCTTTGGAGTCGAGAGGATCGGAGACGACACCCTGATCACGGCCCGCTTTAAGGAGTGGTGATGTTCACCGGCCTCGTTCAAGACATCGGCAGGGTGAAGGCGGTCGAGTCCGATGCCGAGGGCGCACGGCTGCGCATTGCGACCGCCCTTGCCGCCGAGATCGAGCCGGGCGACTCGGTCGCGGTCAACGGCGTCTGCCTTACGGCGACGAGTGCCGATGCCGACGGTTTCGAGATCGAGGCGATGAACCAGACTCTGGAGGTGACCGGCCTCGGACAGCTCGAAGCTGGCGACCGGGTCAACCTCGAGCTGGCAATGCGGGCCTCCGACCGTCTGGGCGGTCACATCCTCCAGGGCCACGTCGACGGCGCCGGCGAGGTGGTCTCGGCTGTCGAGGACGGGTTCGCCCGCCGCCTCCGCGTCGGGCTCGCGCCCGAGCTGATGCGCTACGCGGTCGAGAAGGGGTCGATCGGTCTCGACGGTGTGAGCCTCACGGTCGCGGGGCTCGGCCCCGATTGGGTCGAGGTGTCGCTGATCCCCGAGACCCTGGAGAGGACCAACCTGGGCGAGGCCTCACCGGGGGGCAAGCTGAACGTCGAGTGCGACATCGTGGCCAAGTACGTGGAGAAGTTGGTGTCACCATTCGCTGGAAAGGAGCGAGCGTGAGCCATATGACGGGGACGCAGAGAACAGAGGACGTGGACGCCCGAGCGGGGGAGAGCCCTTTCTCGACGATCGAGGAGGCGATCGAGGAGATCCGCCGCGGGCGGATGATCGTCGTCTGCGACGACGAGACCCGTGAGAACGAGGGCGATCTGACGATGGCGGCGCAGTTCGCGACGCCCGAGGCGATCAACTTCATGGCGAAAGAGGGGCGCGGGCTGATCTGCCTCTCGCTGACCTCCGAACGCTGCGAGGCGCTGGGCCTAAACCTGATGGCGGCGAAAAACGAGGCGCCGCTGCAGACGGCCTTCACCGTCTCGGTCGAGGCCAGGCACGGAGTCACGACCGGCATCTCCGCGCATGATCGAGCCCACACCGTTCAGGTCGCGATCGACCCCCGCTCGACTCCCCACGACCTGGTTCAGCCCGGCCACGTCTTCCCACTCAAGGCCAAAGACGGCGGCGTGCTGGAGCGTGCCGGGCAGACCGAGGCCTCCGTCGACCTCGCCCGCCTCGCCGGCCTGGTCCCGGCCGGCGTCATCTGCGAGATCATGAACGACGACGGCACGATGGCCCGCGTCCCCGACCTCGTCCCCTACTGCGAGCGCCATGGCCTCAAGATGATCACGGTCGCCGACCTGATCGCCTATCGCCGCCGCACCGAGAAGCTCGTGGAGCGGGTCGTCGCGACCGCGCTGCCGACCGAGTTCGGCGACTTCACCGCGGTCGGCTACCGCTCCCTCGTCGATGACAAACACCATGTGGCGATGGTCAAGGGCGAGGTCGACGGCGTCGAGGACGTGCTGGTCCGCGTCCACAGCGAGTGCCTCACCGGCGACGTCTTCCACAGCATGCGCTGCGACTGCGGGGAGCAGCTGGCGGCGGCGCTGGCGATGATCGAGCGCGAGGGCCAGGGCGTCCTCCTCTACCTCTCCCAGGAGGGGCGCGGGATAGGTCTGCTCAACAAGCTGCGCGCCTACAAGCTCCAGGAGGAGGGGGCCGACACGGTCGAGGCCAACCTCAAACTCGGTCTGCCCGCCGACCTGCGCGACTACGGGATCGGCGCCCAGATCCTCGGCGACCTCGGTCTGACCAGCATCCGCATCCTCACCAACAACCCGAAAAAGATCGTCGGCCTCGAGGGGTACGGGCTCTCGGTCAGCGAGCAGGTGCCGATCGAGGCGGCCCCGAACACCCACAACGAGGACTATCTGCGGGCCAAGCGCGACAAGCTGGGCCACTCCCTCCACCACCAGGGCCTCGCCCTCGACGAGGAGATGATCCACAACGAGGAGGAGCGGGACGTCGGAGGCGGGCGGGCGGATGGCTGAGTCGACCGCCTTCCTCGAGGAATTCACCGAGGAGGAGCGGGCGGCGCTCGCCCCGCTTCGCTTCGCCGCCTGCGTCGGCCGCTTCTACGAGGATCTCGCCGAGCGGCTGCTGAGCGGCGCCAACGAGGGGTTTGAGCTGGCCGGGGTACCCGCATCCGGGGTGAGCCAGGTCTCGGTCCCCGGCGCCTACGAGCTGCCTTTCGCGGCAAAGCTCCACGCCGAGAGCGGCGGCTTCGCCGGGGTCGCCTGCCTCGGCGTCGTCATCCGCGGCGAGACCGACCACTACGACTTCGTCTGCGCCGAGGCCGCCCGCGGCATCCAGGAGGTGCAGCTGGCGACAGGCGTGCCCTGCGCCTTCGGCGTCATCACCTGCGACACGATGGAGCAGGCGCTCGCCCGGGCTGGAGGCGGCAAGCGCGACCAGGGTCGCAACGCCGCCCTCACCGTCGCCCGGATGGCCCTCCTAAAACGCGAGCTGGCCTGACTGGCTACCATCCAGCGTCCTCATGGCCAAGGTATGCCACAGCTGCGGCAAGGGACCGGCGTTCGGCCAGTCCCGGAGCCACTCGATGGTCGCCACCAAGCGGCGCTTCGACCCGAACCTCCAGAAGGTCCGGATCCAGGAGCACGGCCGCACTCTGCGGGCCTACGTCTGCACCCGCTGCCTGAAGGCCAACAAGGTAGTCAAGGCCGCCTAGTGACCTGAGTTATTGATCCGCTGGCAGTAGGCGGCGAGGCCTTCGAGGATCTCATCGGCGCTCTTGTGCCAGACGTAGGGCTTGGGTTACTCGTTCCAGTTGGCGATCCAAGTGCGGATCGAGGCGACCAGCCCGACGATGTCTCTCACCTTGTCGACGAAGCGACGCCTGGCCGCTTTGCTCACATTCAGTCGAAAGAACGACTTTTGGGTATTGCTCCGAGCAACCTTCTGCAATAGAAATAACTTCAGTCATTTCGGCAGGGAGGAGCGTTTCGTCCATGCAATCGCGCGGGGGTTCACTGGCAAGTCGCCTCCGTTGGGTTTCTGCCTTCGCTTTGCTTCTGTGCATCGCATCCCTCGCAGCTCCGGTGCTCGCCAGGTCCGACAGCGAAGCGTCGCCTATCGGCGAAGAAGTTTCCACTCACAGCGAAAGCTCTCCACACGGACCGAACAACGAAGAAGTCGTAGCTCTGCTCCAGGCGGCAAAGAGAAAAGAAGAAGACCGCGAAGAACATCTCGCCAGCCCGGCCGCCGTCGAAGAGCGCAAAGCCTCACAACATGCATACGCCGATCTCAATGCGACTGAAGCCGAAGAACTACTCAGCGCCAAGTTCCCAGAAGCGCTCGCAGCGCTGAACGCCGACCCTGCCCGCTACCTGAGCGACACGAAAGTCGATCGACCGCTGGGCGAGGGGCGGCCATCGTGACCAGCGAAGGCAAGAAGCAGCTGATGGAAGGCAGCTTCCCGGTGGAGACCAAAAACGAAGAAGGGAACTGGAAAAAGTCAACGTCTCACTGGAAAAACGGCGGAAGGCTATAAGCCCGAAAACCCTCTCGTAGACCTCTCGATCGGGGAATCGGCCGCCGAAGGCGTCGAAGTCGGCGGTGAAGGCAGCAAAGGCAAAGAAGAAGCGATCACAATCACGCAGGCCGGCGCCGAAGACAGCGTCGCCAAGACCTTTGGCGACAAGAAATTTGGCCTCGACAGGGAAAGCCACCTGACGAAAGCGCAGCTGAATGAACTCGCGCTCACGCTGCTGTATGAATTCGAACGCGGGGAACCCGTGGCCGTGCGATCCACTGAAAAGTGGGGGGTGCCAATGCGACAGCCGGAAGTGAGCGAAATGGAATTCCGCGAAAGCTACGTCAACCAGGCCACCCAGTTCATTCCCGAATGGGCGGAAGAACATGCCGCATCGACGTATGGCGGCTACTACATCAATGACAAGGAAGGCGGGAAGATCTATGTCGGCTTCACGGCCAACCAGGCGGCCGAGGTTGAAGCGCTTCGGCAGGTCCCTGGTCTAATTGCTCCGGGGCAGATCTACCCGATGCCTCAACCGCCGGCGAACCCGCTATTGAGCCTCGAAGCCACCGAAGCATCGGTCGCCGCTGTCCTCGAGGGCAATAGCGGTGCTCTCAATGCGACCACGTCGATCAGCGTTTCACCGGAATCCGACGTGATCGAAGTCGAAGCCACGAATCCGGGCCTCGTTAGGGAAGTCCTAGCGGCCCATTTCGGCTCGAACGCGCCGATCACCACGGTGGCGGCGCAGCAGATACCTAGACTCACCTCCTACAGCCGCTTTCACATTAGTGGACCGGTCGCCGGTGGCGATGACCTAGAGGGAAGCGAGGGCCCCGAACCTCCGGAATGCACCGCCAGCTTTGGTGCCCGAGCAAAGACCGGCGAAAGTCGAGGAGCACCTGTCTACAGCTATTTCGTCATGACCGCCGGACACTGCTTCCCTAAGTACAGCTCGGTGTTTCGGCGGGCGGAAAGGGGACATGGGTCCGCTCAGTCTGGCGTCGGCACGGTGCGCCGTTACGCCTACGGTGAACCAGACGGGCAGATCCACACGGATAGCGAGGCGATCTCGGTACCTGAAGAACGAGCCACGGACAAGGTCTACGTGGGCAATCCCAATGCAGAGCTGCGGATGGTCGGCGTCGAACGGGCGCGTGTCGGGCGAGTCTATTGCTGGTCCGGCGTCTATGGTGGCCTCGAATGCGGCAAGGCCTTCCGGCGGAAGCTGGTGTATCGCGATCACCGATTGGTCTACGAAGTCTTGGTCAACGGTCCTACGATGACGGGAGACAGCGGCTCCCCAGTCTGGAACCCTGCGACGAATCGAGCGGTCGGGCAGATAGTCACTAACTTCCCGGGCGAACAACGCCCGTGCGTCGAAAAGTCTCCGCACTTCGAAGAATGCCCCCTCACCGGCTTCCAGCCACTTCTTCCTTTTGCGGGCAAGACGGTGCCGGTGGGCTCCTTACCCATCATGGGCTTGGAACTCTCCAATGGCACGGGCTAACGTGAATGTTCGCTGCTTCCGCTTGGGAGGACTGCTGGCGTTGGCGCTCTTCACGGGCCTAGTGATTGGCTGCGGTCGCGGCGGCGGCGCTTCGGAAGACAAGGCGGCCAAGGCTGCGCCGAATAGTGTCAGTGTGGCGGCGCCCTCTGCAGGTGGTGGTGGCAAGCTGGAAGGTGCAGCCTTGCTTTTCACCCAGGCTCACCGATCGGGCGGCTCGTTCGTCGTGACGGCGGTGCGGGACGCGGTCAACCCGCCTCCCTTCCCTGAGCCGCCCCGAATCCTCGTTTGGATCAGTAGGAAAGAATTCGGGTGGGAAGCGAACTGCAACGGCTTCTTCGCGAACCTCCGAGTGACGTCGCGCCGGCTCCGGGTGACCATGATTGGATCTACCGCGAAGCTGTGTCCAGATGTGCGCGCTCGTGAAGATCGCTGGCTCAAGAAGTTCTTTGAATCCGATCCCTACTGGCGCGTTCGTGGTGCGCGGCTGCGGCTGACCGCAGGGCACAGAGTCATACTGCTGAGGCAAGGCGACAACCGCTAGGATGGGTTGGGGAAGGCCAGGACGGGCGGCTTGCGGGGTCATTCTTGGCCTGTTGATCGGTGCCGTTCTCTGCGTTCAGCCAGCATTGTCCGTCTCTTCTGACCTCGAAGGGTTGAAAGCGTCTTCCAGGGTCCATTTACCAGAGAGAGCCAACCTAGCTGGACGCGCTGGCCGACTTCCTGAAACTCCGCCACTCGTGTCGCCTGGCGCCCGATGCTCCACCGCAACAGCAAAAATTGGAGGGCGTCCTGGCGAGATCGATGTCGTGACTAGTTGCTTGGTTTCCCGACGCTCGGGTGTTCCCAGCGTTTCAATTGACCGTCAAGCCGGTGGTTCCTCAATGTCCGCGGGTATCCTGGCGTTCAGCCGACGGCCAAGGGTGTCTGGGCCAGGAGCAACCAGTCTCCGGGGGGTGTGCGCACGTGAAGGCGGGGCAATTGAAGGCGGTGACTACCAGGACCTAGCGGTCAATTGCTGGGTCCGCGCCTCCGGCAAGATCACGATCAGCGGCCGCATCTGGGTTGAACCAGCGCGGCGGTGTTCGGCACGGGTATCGATCACCGCGCCGGTGGTCTCTAAGGACGAATTCAGGTCGTTGTTTCGGCGTTACCCGATGGGCTGTGCGGCACTTGGATGATTTCGTAACTGGAACGACAGTCCGCTGGCATTCTTCCGACCTTGGTTACGGATCACGAGCTAAGACCGGCGAAGTCGGAGGACAGCCACAGTATTCGTACTTCGCGTTGACGGCGGGCCATTGCTTTGCCCACGGATCGACGGTCGGCAGGCAAAGCAAGCGATTCGTCGCATCGGGAGCAAGCATCGGTCAAATTCGCCGAGGCCCCTATGCGCCGTCCGACCGCGTCGTAACGGACGCGGAGGCCGTTCTTATCGATGAAGCGTTGCGCAGCCACAGCGTGCTGAATGGCAACCCTATGGAAGTTCAGCCAATTCAAGGTATCGAGGCAGTTCCAAAAGGCAAGTATGTATGCTGGTCAGGGGTGGATGGCGGCAATCACTGCGGCATGGTCCTGCGCCGACGGATCGGCGCCCTTGAGGGGCACGTTCGAGACCTCTACGAAGTAGGAGGGCCCAGGAGTGGTGTCCTCGTATGCGGTTCACTCCCTTGCTGCGACCGCCTCGATCACCAGCAGCCGGACTACTGGGCTGGCTTGCCACTGAAGTGCTCAAGCAGGGCTAGATGGCGCGTAGAAGGAAAATATTCGTTATCGCACTCGGTGTCCTAGCTGTGCTCGCTTCTCTAGCCATACCGGTCAGTTGCGGCGGTGCATCGCCGAATCACGCACATAGCTATCACGCGAGAGAGGCCCGTGGGCGGCTTGATTCAGCAACCTGCCAAAGCGGAGATGTTTTCCTTGGTTCCCAACCTGGAGTCATCGGCTTTTCCGCTCAATGCCACTCTCAAGGAATCGTGACGCTTGATCTCTTTCGTCTCAACGCTCGGGTATTGGACAGTCCGGGCATCTTGAAATTCAGCCGCCATCTTTCCGTGACGGCACCGGGTGTTAACAAACGTGAAGGCTTCTGCGACCTTCGCCAGACTGTGCTCGGGTGTCGTGTGCGAATACACCGTCCGGTCAAAGTGTCAGGCAGGATTTGGGTGCGAAAAGGTCGACAATGTGCCAAGAGGATCGTCCTTGAGGTAATCGAGAGCCCGCGATGCAACAAGGGAGGATGTCTTGCTGTAGCTAAAGCAAGAGTGCTGGCGAGTGGACGGCCTCAGGGTTGCTAGTGACCTGAGTCGCTGATCGTTCTGTCCTCCTCCGTCGATGTCACCCAGGGACGGAGGGGTTCGCCTGCTCCGGGCGAAGTTCCTGCTTGAGCTAACGGAACACTAGTAGTGGCCTCAGCCCTCGGACTCGCCCAGCGCCGGCTCGCCGGTCGGATGCACCCCCGGCGCCGCCGCGTCGTGGTGCGGCTCGACCGAGAGGCGGGGGAGGATGCGATTCAGCCAGGCCGGGATCCACCAGGCGCGGGCGCCGAAGAGCTGCATGATCGCCGGAACTAAGACCGAGCGGATCACCACCGCGTCGATCAGCACGGCCGCCGAGAGGCCGAGGCCGAAGAGCTTGATGATGCGGTCTTCGCCGAGCATGAAGGAGGCGAAGACGGTGACCATGATCGCGGCGGCGGCGGTGATCACCCGGCCGGTCAGCGCCAGCCCCTGGGTGACCGCGCTCGTCGCGTCCTTCCTGCTCTCCCACTCCTCGTGGATCCGCGACATCAGGAAGACCTCGTAGTCCATCGAGAGGCCGAAGACGATCGCGAAGAGGAAGACGGGCAGGAAGGACTCGATCGGCCCGGTGCTGTCGACTCCGATCAGGTTGCCGAGCCATCCCCACTGGAAGACGGCGACGACGACTCCGAAGGCGGCGCCGATGCTGAGCAGGTTCATCAGCATCGCCTTCAGCGGCACCAGCACCGAGCGGAAGACCGCCATCAGCAGCAGCGCCGAGAGCAGCACGACCACGCCGATGAAGAGCGGCAGCTTTTCGGTGAGGACGTTGCCGAAGTCCTCGAAGGTCGCCGTCGCGCCGCCGATGTAGACGGCGGCGCCTGTTCTCCGCTCGATCGGGGGGATGACGTCGGAGCGCAGGTGGCGCAGGAGCTGGGTGGTCGCTTCGCTCTGCGGCGAGGTGGTCGGGTAGGCCTGGACCACGCCGGTGTCCTTGGCGGGGTTGAGGGCCGCGGGGGTGACTTTGGCGACGCCCGGCTGCCGCTCGATCGCATTGCTCAGTTGCGCGAGCGATTCGCCTTCGCCGGCGTGCGGCAAGTCGACGACGACCTGGAACGGCCCGTTGAAGCCGGGCCCGAAGCCCTCGGCCAGCAGGTCGTAGGCCTGGCGCGTGGTGCTGCCCGCCGGGTCGGAGCCGGCGTCGCTGGAGCCGAGCCGCAGCGAGAGCGTCGGGATGCAGAGGACGAGCAGGAGCCCGCCCGAGAGCACCATCGCGATCACCGGGCGGCGCTGGATCGCGCTGCTCCAGCGGTACCAGCGGCTCTCCTCGACCCGACCTGCCTTGCGCTTGCCGAGTCCGGGGAGGCGGAGGCGGTCGACCCGGCGCCCGGCGATCGTTAGCAACGCCGGCAGCAGGGTGAGGGCGGCGATCATCGTCATCAGCACCGCCAGCGCGGCGGCGACGGCGACGCCGTAGAGGAAGGTGACGCCGAGCAGCAGCATCCCCAACAGGGCGATGATCACGGTGACGCCGGCGAAGAGGACGGCGCGGCCGGCGGTGTCGATCGACCGCACCGCCGCCGGCTGCGGCTCGAGCCCTTCGTCGAGGCCGTCGCGGAAGCGGGTGAGGATGAAGAGCGCGTAGTCGATGCCGACGCCGAGCCCGATCATCGCCGCGAGCTGCGGCGCGAACTCGGCCGTGTCGAGGACGTGGGTGCCGAGCGTGACCAGGCTGAGGCCCACCCCGAGCGCGAAGAGGGCGGTGAGGACCGGCAGCCCCATCGCGACGACCGAGCCGAAGGTGATCAGCAGGACGATGATCGCGGCCAGCAACCCGATCCCGAAGGAGGTATTGCCTTTTTCCTGGCGCGCCTGCTCGATCGGCTGGCCACCCAGCTCGACCTGGAGGCCGGGGCCCGCGGCGGCTTCGCCGATGTCGATCACCCGCCGGATGTCCTCTTTGGGGAGCTTGTTGGTGGGCTGGTCGAACTGGACCGTGGCGTAGGCGATTTCGCCGTTCTTGCCGATCGCGGCGGTGCCGGCTCCTCCATAGGGGCTGGAGACCCCGCTCACGTGCGGCACCCCTTCGACCTCGGCGAAGACCGCCCGCATCCGGCGCTTCACCGCCGGGGCGCCGACGCCCCCGGGCGCGCGGTAGACGATCGTGGCGGTGTCGCCCGACTGCGCCGGGAAGCGCTTCTTGAGCAGATCCACCGCCCGCTGGGAGTCGGAGGAGGAAAGTTCGAAGTTCTGCGAGAACGAGGAGCCCGCCGACCCGGCGGCGAAGCCGATCGCGATCAGCGCCACGATCCAGGAGAGGATCACCGTCCTGCGGTGGGTGGTGCACCAGTGGCCGAGTTGCCGCATGGCGGCGGACGCTAGCGAAAACGCAACGTCGGCCCGCCCGTCCACGGGAAAGCCGGGAGATCGGTGGCTTCCTCCCCCCGTCCGGGGGCGGCGGCTAAATTCCCTCCCCGATGGCCGATCCCTCGATAGAGCGCTTCCGGCGGGTCGTCGGCTCCGCGTACGCCTCTCTGGAGGCCCGCCGCGAGGAGGTCAACGACCTCAACGTGTTCCCGGTCGCCGACGGCGACACCGGCGACAACATGGCGATGACGATGCGCGCCGTGATGGAGGAGCTGGACCGCCTCGACGGGCTCGAGGTCGACGAGGTCGGTCGCACCCGCCTGGTCCAGGCGCTCGCCCGCGCGGCGCTGATGGGGGCGCGGGGCAACTCGGGCGTCATCCTCAGCCAGATCGTCCGCGGCGCCGCGGAGGAGCTGGCCAGCCGGCCCGGCGAGCTGGTCGACCCGGTGCTCGTCGCCTCCGCTTTCGCCCGCGCCGCCGACGCCGCCTACGACTCGGTGCGCGAGCCGGCCGAGGGGACGATGCTGACCGTCTTCCGCGAGATGGCCCACTCGATCGCCCGCCAGCTCGCTCACCTGGAGGCGGGCAAGCAGCGGCTCGACCGCGACGTCACCGAGGAGCAGCAGGATGCGATCCTCGCCGAGGTGCTGGAGCGGGCGATCGCCGACGGCGAGCGCGCGGTGGAGCGGACGCCCGAACAGCTCGACGTGCTGCGCGAATCCGGCGTCGTCGACGCCGGCGGCTACGGCCTGGTGCTGATTCTCGCCGGGGTCGTCGCCGGGCTGCGCGGGGATGGCGCCGAGCTGCCCGAGGTCCCACGGCACGAGGCGCCGCGCCTCAGCCGTCCCCACCACGAGGACAGCCGCTTCCGCTACTGCACGAACTTCATCGTCTCCGGACAGGGTTTGGCCGGGCGCAAGTTCGTGCCGCCGTTGGAGGGTCTCGGCGACTCGGTGCTGGTGGTCGGCGACGAGGTGACGCTCAAGGTCCACGTCCACACCGACGAGCCGGAGGCGGCCGTCGCCCTCTTCGAGGACGCCGGCGAGGTCACCAACCTCGACGTGGCGGACATGCGCGAGCAGATGGCCGAGCGGCGCGCCCGCCTGGAGACGGGGCGGACCGGGGTGCTCGTGGTCGCCGCCGGCGAGGGCCTGGAGCGCCTCTTCGCCGAGCTGGGCGCCCACGTCGTGCCCTGCGGCGAGACCCTCAACCCTTCCACCTACGAGCTGCTCGCCGGGATCCACGAGGTCCCCGCCGAGGAGGTCCTGGTGCTGCCCAGCTCCTCCAACGTGGTGATGGCCGCCGAGCGCGCCTGCGAGTTGTCGGAGAAGCCGGCGCGGGTGGTCGCCGCGCACTCCCAGCAGGAGAGCCTGCTGGCCCTGGTCGAGCTCGACGCCGCCGGCTCGGCCGAGGAGAATGCCGAGCGGCTCAACGAGGCACTGGCGGCGATCGCCACCGGGGGGGTCGCCCCGGCCGCCCGCGACGACGCCCAGGGCCGCTTCCGCCAGGGCGACGCGGTGGGCTTCTGCGACGGCGAGATCGTCGCCTGGGGGGGTGCAGGCTCGACTCTGGCGACCACGATTCAGAGCCTCGCGGAGGGGGCCGAGATCGTCACCGTGATCGCCGGCGAGGGCGCCCCGATCCCGCTCGCGGAGATCGACGTCCACGCCCCCGACGGGGTCGAGGTCGAGACCCACGAGGGCGGCCAGCCGAGCTGGTGGTGGCTGCTCGCCGCCCAGTAGTGCGCTCCTTCGCCGGCGCCTTCCAGCTCGACAAGGCGCAGCTGCGCGACGCCCCCGTCCACTGGCCGCGGCCTAGCGTCCTGGGTGTGTCCCTCGAGGCGCTCGACGGGGTCGGCCCGAAGCTTGCCGAGGCCGCCGCGGAGGCGGGCATCCAGACCGTCGGCGATCTCCTCCTGCGCGTGCCCCACAGCCACCGGGATCGCAAGATCGAGCCGTTGGGGGAGATCGAGACCGGCGAGAAGGCAACGGTCATGGTCGAGGTCATGGGCGCCAAGCCCAACCTGTTCCGTCGCCGTGGCCTCTCGATTCTCTCGGTCAAGGTCGGTGACGACAGCGGCACCGCGAGGGCGACCTGGTTCAACCAGCCCTGGATCGCCCAAAAGCTCACCCCGGGTACGTCCCTCCTGCTCACCGGCTCGCTCGACAAACGTGGTTTCCGGGTGGCGGAATACGAGATCGTTTCGGGTGGGGGGGAGGGACCTGGATTCACCGAGCGCTCACCCGCAGGTGAGACCGGGTTGGTTCCCGTGCATCCCGCTACCGAGAAGGTGAGGCCGCAGCGGCTGCGGGATTGGGCTTGGCAGGCGTGCCGTTGGGCCCCGAATTCGATCGAGGGGTTGCCGGCCGAGATGCGTGCGCGCAGGCAGCTGGCTGGGGTCGCCGATGCGATCAAGGCCGTTCATTTCCCTGAGAGCCGGGAGGAAGAGCGGGGAGCGCGCGAGCGGCTGGCGTTTGAGGAGCTGTTCCTCTACCAGGCGATTTTGGCTACGCGCAAACGGACGCATCGGGTTGCCCGGCCGGCGCCGCGGCTGGGGAGGCCGGGGGAGATGGTGGGGCGGTGGATCGAGTCGCTGCCGTTCGAGCCGACGAATGATCAGCTGGCGGCGTTCGATGAGATCGATGCGGATCTCGATTCGGGAGAGCCGATGCAGCGGTTGCTGATGGGCGAGGTCGGGTCGGGAAAGACGGTTGTGGCGCTGTACTCGATGCTGCGGGCGCTGGAGGCGGGCTTCCAGGCGGTGCTGATGGCTCCGACCGAGACTTTGGCGGAGCAGCATGCGGTGACTTTGGATCGGTTGCTCGTTCACGAGGCGATTCCGTTCGCGCTGCTGACCGGGGCGACGCCGGCCGCTCGGCGCAAAGAGGCATTGGAGCGATTGGCGACCGGAGAGTTGAGCTTGATCGTCGGGACTCATGCGTTGATCGAGCCGGAGGTGGGGTTCGCGCGGCTGGGGGTCTGCGTGGTCGACGAGCAGCATCGGTTCGGGGTAGAACAGCGCAAGGCGCTCGATTCGAAGGGGGTGGAGGGGATGGCCCCGCACGTGCTCCACATGACCGCTACGCCCATTCCCCGTACGTTGTCGTTGACTGCTTACGGGGACCTCGACACGACGGCCCTGCGGGAGTTGCCGGCGGGGCGGCGGCCGGTCGAGACACGGATGGTCGGCGAGGAGAATCGGGCTGGGGCCCATGAGTTCATCCGCGAGCGGCTGCGGGAGGGGAGGCAGGCTTATGTGGTCTGCCCGCTGGTCGAAGAGTCCGAGAAATTGCAGGGGAAGGCGGCGGAGGTCGAGGCCGAGCGGCTGGCGGCCGGCGAGCTGCGCGGCTTCGAGATCGGCGTCCTGCATGGGCAGATGCCCTCTGCTCGAAAGGCGGAGGCGATGGAGGCGTTCGTCTCCGGCGCCACCGACGTCCTCGTCGCGACCACCGTGATCGAGGTCGGGATCGACGTTCCCAACGCGACGGTGATGCTGATCGAGGGAGCGGAGCGCTATGGCCTCTCCCAGCTGCACCAGCTGCGCGGTCGGGTGGGGCGGGGGGAGCACGAGTCCTACTGTTTGCTCTTCGCCGAAAAGGCGGGAGAGTTGGCGAGGCGCCGGCTCGCGGCGGTGGCTCGCGAGCGCGACGGCTTCAAGCTCGCCGAGATCGACCTCGGCCTGCGGGGAGCGGGGGAGATCCTCGGAACCCGCCAGCACGGGCTGCCGCGCTTCGCCGTGGCGACCCTGCCAGAGGACACGCCGACCCTGATCGCAGCGCGTGACGAGGTGCTGGCCCTGTTGCGCCGCCACGGCTCCCTCGACGCCCCTGCGCTCGGCCCGCTGCTCGAGGCCGCCCGCCGTCGCTTCGGCGCCGACGCCGCCGACTCGATCCCCCTCTGAGATGATCGTCTTGAGACGTGCCTGAGTTTGACCACCCATACAGGGGGTCAAACTCAGGCACGTCACTTGAAAGGGGAGTTCGATGCGTGTGATCTCGGGGGAGTTCCGTGGCCGGCGCTTGGTCGCGCCGCGCGGCTGGAAGGTCCGCCCGACCTCCGACCGCGTCCGCGAGGCGATCTTCTCGGCGCTCCGCGACAGGGTGGCCGATGCCCGCGTCCTCGACCTCTACTGCGGCACCGGCGCTCTCGCGATCGAGGCGCTCTCGCGTGGGGCCGAGCACGCGGTCCTGGTCGACCGCGACACCCGGCCGGCCCTCGGCAACGTCGAGCGCCTCAGCCTGCGTGACCGCGCCGAGCTGGTCCGGGCGGATGTGGGGGAGTGGCTGTCGAGCGCCGGCGCCGCCC
>DATMRN010000068.1:0-5445 GCA_035566275.1 Solirubrobacterales bacterium
GGCGCCGACGCCGACGCGCCTGCTCCAGGGCACTGTCGACGTTGATCAGCAGCTCGTTGCTGCTGAACGGCTTGATCAGGTAGCCGTCCGCTCCTCGCTCGCTCGCCGCGTGGGCAATAGCCGGGTCGTCTTCGATGGCGACCATCAGGACCGCGATCTCACGGTGGGACTTGTCGATCTCCTCGAGCAGGGTCATCCCGCTCTCGCCGGGCATGTTCAGGTCGCAGGTGACTAGGTCATAACGGTCGGAGTCCAAGAACTCGCGGGCTTTGGGCACGCTCTCTGCGACGGCGCACTCATAGCCCTCGGCGGACAGGGCACGCGAGAACGTCCGCCGCACGGACGCATCGTCATCGACGACGAGGATCCGCTCACCTGACATCGGCCATTCCCGGCATAGGGGAACCCGCCGCGGGAGCGACCTCAGGTCGAGCCGAATCGCTCCGAGTCACTTATGGGCACGCGAGGGGGCCGAGCGGGCTCGGAAGAGATGGGACTTCCAGGTCAGGAGCGGTGGAATGGTTCCACCGAGGCTGAATCCGCCCAGGCTGCTCAGCAGGGCATTGGACTGGATCGTCAAGCGTCGTTTCGATGCCTCTGCGGACTGGGACAGAGCCGTCGTCAGGAGGGCCACTGCGATTGCGATCGACGCGATCAGAAGCCGGGCGCGAAGATCGCTGTGGATCTTCCCTTGTGCAAGTTGCATCGAACTCAGTATCCACAATACTCAGGAAATTGCAAGTAAAGTCTCCCGCGCTTCGCCCACTTCGCCCGTGACGTCGTGGTCGAGCGAATCTAGAGGCGAAGCGGGCAGAGGCGACTTGAGCGCAATATAATTACCTAATAATCAGATTATAGATATTATTGGTCCCGCCCAGTTGAGACGGCGTCCTCGATCGTGATCGTCTTGCCTCCAGCAGCGACTCAGGTGCTTCCCGATCGGGGGCGCCGATGCCGATGACCCTGCTGGTCACGGGCGGGGCCGGGTTCATCGGCTCGCACCTCGTCCAGAGGCTCCTGGACGAAGACCACCGGGTGCGGGTGCTCGACAACTTCGCGACGGGCCACCGCCAGAACATCCAAGCCGTGATCGACGAGATCGAGCTGATCGAGGGCGACCTGCAGAGCTATGAGCGTGTCAACAACGCGGTTCGCGGCTGTGAGCTGGTTTTCCACCTCGGCGCCCTGCCCTCGGTTCCCCGGTCGGTCCAGGACCCTCTGACAAGCAACGCCTCCAACGTGGTGGGGACCCTCAACGTCCTGCTCGCGGCGCGCGACGAGGACGTGAAGCGGGTCGTCTACGCCTCCTCCTCGTCGGTCTACGGCGCCAGCGACGAGCTGCCGCAGCGAGAGGAGATGCCATCGCTTCCGATCGCTCCCTACGCCGTCTCGAAGCTCGCCGGCGAGGGCTATTGCCGGGCCTTCAACCGCGTTTACGGACTGGAGACCGTGTCGCTGCGCTACTTCAACGTCTTTGGCCCGCGGCAGGACCCGCGGTCGCAGTACGCGGCTGTGATTCCCAACTTCGTCTCGGCGGTGCTGGCCGGTGAGCCCCTGGTCATCCATGGCGACGGCGAGCAATCGCGCGACTTCACCTATGTCGACAACGCGGTCGACGCGAACCTGCTCGCCGCAGGCGCGGAGGGGGCGACCGGAGAGACGCTCAACGTCGCCTGCGGGACGAGCGTCAGCCTGAACGAGATCGTCGCTCAGCTCGGCGAGCTGAGCGGGACAGAAGTCGATGCTGTGCACGACGAGCCCCGACCCGGCGACATACGCCACTCGCTCGCCGACGTCTCGCGTGCCCGCGAGGTGCTCGGCTACGAGCCGGCGATCGACTTCGACGAGGGCCTGCGGCGCACCTACCAGGACATGCTCCTACCAAGGGATGTCCTGGGAGGAGTCCGGTGAACCACCTGGTGAGCGGAGGAGCGGGGTTCATCGGCTCGCACCTCGTCGACGCACTCCTCGCACGCGGCGACGAAGTGCTGATCCTCGACGATCTCAGCACCGGCAGTCGCGAGAACGTCGAGAACGCGCTCGCCTCGCAAAGGGCGGAGCTCGTGGAGGGCTCCGTCTGCGACGAGGCGCTGGTCGCCGAGTGCGCGGAGTGCGTGGACACCTGCTTCCACCTGGCCTCCGCGGTCGGCGTCGAGCTGATCGTGCGACGGCCGCTCGAATCGTTGCTGAGGAACGTCCGCGGCGCTGACGTCGTCGCGGCGGCGGCCTGCCGGCTGGACAAGCGGCTGCTGTTCGCGTCGACCTCCGAGATCTATGGCAAGAGCAATCACGGCGCCCTCAGGGAGGACTCCGATCGGGTGCTCGGGCCGCCGGCGGTGGCCCGCTGGTCTTACTCGACGGCCAAGGCGTTCGGGGAGGCCGTGTCCCTGGGTTATCACCGCGAGCAGGGGGCGGAGACCGTGATCGCGCGACTCTTCAACACCGTCGGGGCCCGGCAGGCCGGCACCCACGGGATGGTGCTGCCGCGCTTCGTCGAACAGGCGCTTCGCGGGGACGACCTGACGGTGTACGGGAGCGGCGAGCAGTCGCGGTGCTTCGCGCACGTCGACGACACCGTGCGCGCGCTGATCGCGCTGATGGACACAGAGGTCGCGCGCGGGGGGACGTTCAACGTCGGCGGGAGCGCCGAGATAAAGGTCCTCGACCTCGCCCAGATGGTGATCGAGCGGACGGGCTCGACCTCGGGGATACGCCACGTGCCCTACGAGGAGGCATACGGGGAGGGCTTCGAGGAGCCGGACAGCCGCCGGCCCGACACCTCGGCGCTCGAAGCGCTGACCGGGTGGGCGCCGACGCTCGGGGTCGAGGACGCGATCGACGATGTGGCCGCGCTTTGCCTGACGGCATCCATCTGACCCTCTCCTTCCTTCTGGCCTGCGGTACAACGCTGCTGCTTGCGCCGCTCGCCATTCGGGTGGCCATCGCGACCCGCTTCTTCGATCGCCCTGTCGGCTACAAGGGCCACGGGAGGCCGACTCCCTACCTGGGGGGCTGCGCGGTCATCGGCGGGTGGTTGCCGGCGAGCCTGCTGTTCGGGCCGACGGCGAGCAAGCTGGCGCCGATCGTGGCGGGCACCGTCGCCCTGCTCGTCGTCGGCACGGTCGACGATCGCCACGGGCTCGGCGCGGCGCCGCGGCTGGCTGTCGAGGTGGCCGCCGGTGTGGCCCTGTTCGCGGCGGGCATCGGCTGGGCGGTCTTCCCGAACGATGTCCTGAACCTGGCCTTCTCGACGGTCTTCGTGGTCGGCGTCGTCAACGCCTTCAACCTGATGGACAACATGGATGGCGCGGCGGCGGCCCTCGCCTGCACCTCCGCGATCGGGCTGGGAATCCTCGCCGCGACGGGAGGCGATGCGGCCCTGGGCGCGATGTCCCTGGCCCTCGCCGGCGCTTGCGCCGGCTTCCTCCCCTTCAACCTGTCCAGGCCGTCGCGGATCTTCCTCGGAGACGGCGGCAGCATGCCGATCGGCTTCCTTCTCGCCGCCTCGATCATGGCCTTGCCGAACTCGCATCGCCTCGGCTGGACGCTGATCCCGGTGACGGCGGTGATGGTCGGGCTGCCGGCCCTGGACACCGGGCTGGTGATCGCCTCGCGGCTGCGGCGCGGCGCCGGGGTGTTCAGCGGCGCCCGCGACCATCTCACGCACAGGCTGCACGGGAAGCTGGGGTCCGAGCGCCTGGTGGTCGGACTCCTCGTCGCCGCCCAGGCGGGGCTCGTCGCCGGAGCCGCCGTGCTGTTGCGGCTGGGCGAGTGAGGGTTCTGAGGGTGATCGGCCGGCTCAACATGGGCGGGCCGGCCCACCAGGCGGCGCTGCTAAGCGGCAGGCGGCTCGACGGCGGCCGGTACGAGACCCTGCTCGTCCACGGCAGCCTGGCGGCGGGAGAGGAGTCGATGGCCGACATGGCCGAAGAGGAGGGCGCCAGACTCCACTTCCTGCCCCGGCTCGTGCAGCCGGTGCGGCCCACCGAGGACGCGAGGGCGCTGGCTGCGCTGGTTCGCCTGGCTCGGGCCTTCCGCCCCCAGATCGTCCACACGCACACCGCGAAGGCGGGCTTCCTCGGGCGCCAGGCCGCCCTCGCGGTCCGCCCGCGGCCGGCGGTCGTCCACACCTATCACGGACACGTCCTCGAGGGCTATTTCGGGCGCCTGAGGTCGAGTGGCTACCTGCGGCTGGAGCGAGGAATGGCCCGGGTCAGCGACTGCCTCGTCGGGGTCAGCCAGGCGACCGTCGACGATCTGGTGCGCCTCGGAGTCGCCCCGCGGGAGAAGTTCCGGGTGATCCCGCTCGGGCTCGACCTGGAGCGGCTGGAGCGACTCGACGCGGCGCTGGGGCCGCGGCTGCGCGCTGAGCTGGGACTTGCCGATCGCGACGTCCTGCTGCTCTTCGCCGGCCGCCTGGCTCCGGTCAAGCGTGTCGACATGCTGCTCAGCGCCCTCGCCCTGGCGAGGAGGAGCGAGCCGCGGCTGCGGCTGGCGGTCGCCGGGGACGGGGAGCTTCGCCCCGCCCTGCAGGAGCAGGCCCGCCGGCTCGGCCTCGGTTCCGCCGTGCGCTTCCTCGGCTACCGGCGCGACCTCCGTCCCGCCCTCGCCGCCGCCGACGTCGCCGTGCTCAGCTCGCGCAGTGAGGGGACCCCGGTCTTCCTGATCGAGGCGGGGGCCGCCGGGCTGCCGTCGGTCGCGACCGCCGTCGGCGGCGTGCCCGAGACGATCGGCCCGGGGACCGGCTTCCTGGTGGCCCCGGGGGACGCCGAGGCATTCGCGGCCGCCCTGGTCGGGTTGGCGAGGGGCCCCGAGTTGCGGGGACGCCTCGGCGCGGCCGCCCGGGAGCGGGCGCTCGGCCGGTACCGAGCCGAGCGGCTGCTGCGCGACGTCGCCGCTCTCTACGAGGAGCTGGTCGCGTAGTAGGCGTAGGCGCCCTCGTCGTAGCCGTAGAGCCCGCCGGCGCGGGCGCCGGTGGCGACGACGCCGAGGACGACGCCCCCGGCGGCGGCGACCACCTGGCGTGTTTTGACCAGGGACTGGCGCGTGGTGCGGCCGATGCGGGCCACGAGGACCGTTCCGGCGACCTGCTCCAGGAGCGGGATCGCGTCGCTCACCGCGAGCATCGCGGGGGTGTCGATCACGACGATGTCAGCTTCGATCGCGAGGTCCTCCAGCAGAGAGCGCATGCGCCGGGAGCCGAGCAGGACCGCGGGGTTGGGGGGCGGCAGGCCGGCGGGCAGGACGCGCAGGCGACCGCCGCTCGCATCGACCTCGACCAGCGCCTCCTCCGTGGTGCGCTCGCCGACCAATACGGCGCCGAGCCCGGAGTCGGCGTCGCAGCCGAGCCGCATCGCGGCCTGGGGCCGGCGCAGGTCCGCGTCGACCAGGACCACGTCGCGCTCGTCCTGGGCGAAGGCGAGGGCCAGGTTGGTGGCCACCGTC
>DATMRN010000069.1:0-8512 GCA_035566275.1 Solirubrobacterales bacterium
CCGGGGAGGCCTCGTCGTCGCCACCCCCGCCGGCCGCACCATCCTCAGAGCGGGCGAGATCCACCTTCTTGTCTGACTGGCGCTTGTTGTTGTTACCGCGCTTGCGCCGCCGTTTCCCGCCCTTGGGGAAGTTCCGCAGCAGCTCCCGCGCGATCGCCGAGGGTTTGCGCGCCATCCGCATCCGCGCCCCGCGCAGCACCTCCTCGCCCTCCGGAGTGTGGGAGACCGCGGCGGCGAGCAGCGCCACCGCCAGCCGCCGGTCCTGTTTGCGCGCCGCGTGCACCAGCCGCCGCGCGTTGCGCCCGTGCGCCCGCCCGGAGGAGTTGACCAGCAGGCCCAGCAGCCGCTTCGTCTCCGGCCAGCGCTGCACCGCGTACTCCTCGTGCACCTCGCGGGTGTAGGACGCCAGGCGCCAGACCCATGCCTGCGCCTGGTCGCGGCGCCCGATCCGCTTGTCGACCAGCGCCTGCAGCAGCGCCTTCGTCCCGGCCCGCTTGTCCTCGCGGCTCCAGGTGCCGACGATGTCGATCGCGTCGTCGAACGCCTCGGCGTCGCTCAGGTCGGCGATCTCCCCCAGCGCTTTCAGCCGCAGCTGCGCGTTGCGGTTGCGCTGCACGCAGGTCAGCAGGAAGCGGCGTCGCAGCTCCTTGGTCTGGTCGTTCTGGAGCATCGCCCGCGCCCGCCGCCAGCCCTGCGGGTTGACCCGCGCCCCGGCCAGCGCCGCCCAGGCGTGCTGCTCGGGGTAGTCGAGGTTCTCGACGGCGATCCGCCAGATCTCGCGCTCCAGCACCTCCATCCGCCGCTCCTCCCTGTCGGAGACGGGGACGATCCGCCGCTCGACCCGCACCTTGCGCCCCCGCCCGCGCCGCACCGGCCCGACCACGATCGCGCCGCCGCGGTAGACGTCGCGGTCAAGCAGGCTGTGCAGGGTGACGATCGTCTCGTCGTGGGTGGTGGCCGGGTGGACGAAGTCGATCACCAGCCCCGCCTCCTTGCCCGGCGCCCGCCGCGTCACCCGGCCTACCCGCTGCTGGTAGATCCGCCGCGAGGCGGTCGGCGCCAGGTGCATACAGATCGTCGCCCGCGGCGAGTTCCACCCCTCCGCGAGCAGCATCGCGTTGCAGAGCACGTCGACCTCGCCGCGCTCGAAGGCGGCGAGGATCTCGGCCAGCTCGCGCTTCGGCGTCTCCCCGGAGACGGCCCGGGCCACGATCCCCGTGTCCTTGAAGGCCTTGGCGACGTTCTTCGCGTGCTGCACCCCGGCCGTGTAGAGGACGCCGGGGACCCTGCGGAAGCGCGACTTGTAGAGGTCGGCGATCGCCACGTTGAAGGGCTCCTGGTCCAGCAGCGCGGCCAGCTCCTCCTGGTCGAAGTCCTGGTCGACCTCGCCTTTGCGCAGCGGCACCTTGGCGATCGTCCGCACCCCCGGGCCCGGCGGGATGCGCAGGCAGCGCAGCGGCGAGATCACGCCGCGCCGCGCCGCCTGGGCCAGGTCGAAGCGCGAGGTCTGGGTCGGGAAGAGGTCGGCGACGTGGCGGGCGATCAGCGCCCCGGTCGCGGTCATGCCGATGAAGACGGGGCCGGTCCAGGCGCGGATGCAGGCGCTGGTCTTCTCGCCCAGCGCGGTGTGCGCCTCGTCGCAGATGACGATCGAGTAGGCGTCGGAGACCTTCTTGTGGTTGCGGACGAACCACTGGTAGGTCTCGACCGTGACCGGCCCGTCGGGGTCGTCGCGCCCGTCCATCAGCGGCGGGCGCAGCCGCTCCTTGTAGCCGCGGGTGGAGATCTCGCCGATGAACTGGTCGACCAGGTTGCGGCGGTGGGTGAGGATCAGCACGCCGCCGGTGCGCGAGGCGTCGATGAAGCCGACCGCGGCGACCGTCTTGCCGGCGCCGGTCGCGTGCTCGAACCAGAAGCGCCGCGCCGCGCCCGGATCCTCCGGCGCCTCCTCGATCGCCTCCTCTTCGGAGGCCTCCGGCTCCTCCCAGTCCTGGGGCTCCTCGTCGGGGGCCAGCTCCTCGTCCTCCTCGTCCTCCAGCGGCGCCTCGCCGTTCAGGTCAGCCTCCGGGGCGGGCGGCTCAGCCCCGTCCCCCACCGGCTCGCCGTTTGCTTCCGCGTCCGCCGCCGCCTCCCCGTTGCGCCGGTCGTCGTCGGCCGCAATCTGCTGCTCGGCGATCAGCTCGGTCAGCGTCCCCGACAGGGCGTCGACCTGGTGAGGGGAGAGCTCGGCCCCGTCGCGCAGCTTCGGCGGCTCCTCGGCGAGCAGTCGCTCCAGCCCCAGCAGCAGGGAGAAGTCCCGACGCCACTGGATCGAGGGCTCCTCGGCCCCTTCCCCCAGCTCCTTCAGCGCGGCGTCGAGGGCCCGGCGCCGCGCGGTCCCCGGCGCCAGCGCCTCGGGCCCCTCGCCTTCGAGCAGGAAGGGCTCGCGGGCGAACGCCGCCGCACGCTCGATATCGGCGCCTGAAGGAACTGCCGCTTGCGCGGCAACTTCGCTGGTCTTGGCCATAAAAGGCTTGTGTGGTTCGTCCGAGCCGGGACGCGCCAAGCGCGGCGGCCTGGACAAGTGGTGAGGATGCCGACGGTCCGTTTATCCCTTCCACCGGCGATCTCAGCGGTCCGCATACCAACGGACCGAACGGACGTATTGTAATCATCGAGCGATGCCTTCGGGACGAAACCTGCCGATCGCCCTCCTGCTCGCCGCCGCGCTGGCAATCTCCGCGGCCGGCTGCGGCTCCTCGACCGGCGGCGGCAACTACGGCGGAAAGCACCCCGACTACGCGAGGGCGCTGGCCGGCTCGCCCGCCCCGCTCGCCGCGCTGCACGCCCAGGCCGACCGCCTGCTGCCGGGCGGAACCGCCGCCTTCGAAAAGCGGATCGCGGCGTTGAAGGGCTACCCGGTGGTGGTCAACATGTGGGCCTCCTGGTGCGGCCCCTGCCGCTTCGAGTTCCCCACCCTGCAGAAGCTCTCGGCGCGCTACGGCAAGCGGGTCGCCTTCCTCGGCGTCGACTCCCAGGACTCGGGCGCCGCCGCCTCCACCTTCTTGAAGGAGGCGCCCGTCCCCTACCCCAGCTACACCGACCCCGACAAGAAGATCGCCGCCGTCATCCACGCCACCCTCGGCCTCCCCGACACCGCCTTCTACGATCGCGCCGGCAAGCTCGTCTACCTCAAACAGGGCCCCTACACCAACCCATCCGAACTCCAGGCCGACGTCCAGCGCTACGCGCTGGGGTCATGATGTCCCCATGACCGCGGTGATCGTCCTCCTGCTGGTGCTTGCCCTGGTGCTCTTCGTCGCCGAGGCCCACGTGTCGAGCGGGATCCTCGGCATCCTCGGGATCGCCGCCCTGGTCGGCGCCGGGCTGGTCTACCGCCACGAGGGGCACCGCCTGCCGGTCGTCGTCATCGTCGCCGTCGCCGTGCTGCTCGGCGTCCTGGTCCTGCTCGCCGGGCGCAAAGTGCTCTACGCCCACCGCAACGAGCCGGTCCGCACCGGCTATGAGGAGATGGCCGGGGCGACGGCGGAGGTCCGCTCCACCCTCGACCCCGATGGCCAGGTGTTCCTGCAGGGGGCGATCTGGCACGCCCGCCTGCGCGGCGGCGAGGGCCGGGTCGCCGTGGGGGATAGAGTCAGGGTCGAGTCGGTCGACGGCCTGACCCTGATAGTCCGGCCCGACGCCCCAACCGAGGAGGGAGCGAGCTAGGTGGCAGCGCTGATCGCAGTGGTCGTGGTTCTGGCGATCCTCCTCGTCGTCCTCTTCGCCTCGGTGCGGGTGCTGCGCGAGTACGAACGCGGCGTCATCTTCAGGCTGGGCCGACTGATCGCGCAGAAGGGGCCGGGGCTGATCCTGCTGATCCCGTTCGTCGACCGCATGGTCAAAGTCGACCTGCGGACGGTCACCCTCAACATCCCGCCGCAGGAGGTGATCACCCGCGACAACGTCCCCGCCAGCGTCAACGCCGTCGCCTACTTCCGCGTGATCGACCCCAGGAAGGCGATCACTGAGGTCGAAAACTATCTCCTCGCCACCTCGCAGATCTCCCAGACGGCGCTGCGCTCGGTGCTCGGCAAGGCCGAGTTCGACCAGTTGCTCTCCGAGCGCGAGCGGCTCAACGAGGAGCTGCAGAAGATCATCGACGAGTCGACCGAGCCCTGGGGCGTCAAGGTCACCGCGGTCGAGATCAAGGACGTCGAGATCCCCGAGCAGATGCAGCGGGCGATCGCCCGCCAGGCCGAGGCCGAGCGCGAGCGCCGCGCCAAGATCATCAACTCCGAGGGCGAGTACCAGGCGGCGCAGAAGCTCACCGACGCCGCCGACATCATCAGCACCAACCCGGCCTCGCTCCAGCTGCGCTACCTGCAGACGCTGCTGGAAATCGGCAGCGACCAGAGCACGACCGTCGTCTTCCCGCTGCCGATGGACATGATCGAGCCCTTCCTCGGCCGGGGCGATCACCGCAAACCGCCCAAACCACCGGCGTCGCCGCCGCCACCGCCCGACGTCGAGAGCGACGACCTTCCCCCCTCCCGCTCCTGAGCGCGCCAGAGATACGCATCGACCAGCTGAGCGGGCTGAGGACGATCCTCGCCCCGGGGCGCGCCGAGCGCCCTGAGGGGTTCACCGCCCCGCGGAGCGAGCCGAAGGGGCCGGACGGGTGCCCGTTCTGCGAGGGACAGGAGGGGCGCACGCCGCCCGAGGTCTTCGCGGTCCGGCCCGGGGGCGGCGAGCCCGACACGCCCGGGTGGACGAGCCGCGTCGTGCCCAACCTCTACCCGGCGCTGGCCGCCGGGGGCGCGGAGGACCCGGCCGGCGGCGGCGCCTCGGAGGCGGGCGCCTTCGCCAGCGGCGGCGACCCTCTGCTGGCCTCGCGCCGCGCCGGCGAGCCCGACCTCTTCTCCTCGCGCCCCGCGATCGGCGCCCACGAGGTGATCGTCAACGCCCCCGAGCACGTCACCGCGATGGCCGAGCTGGGTGAGGAGCGCTTCGCCGGCGCGGTTGCCGCCTGGCGGGAGCGGATGCGCGCCCACTCCGGCGCCTCCTACGTCCAGCTGATCCTCAACGAGGGAGGCGGGGCCGGCGCCTCGCTCGAGCACACCCACGCCCAGCTCTACGCGCTGCCCTTCGTGCCGGCGGCGGTGGCGCGGGAGCGGGAGCGGTTCGGCGCCTACCGCGAGCGCACCGCCGGGGGCGGCCTGCTCAGCGACGTCCTGGTCGAGGAGGTGCGCCGCCGCGAGCGCCTCGTCGCGATCGACGAGGAGGCGGCGCTGATCTGCCCCTGGGCCTCGCGCTCGCCCTTCGAGCTGCGGGTGGTGCCGCGGCGAGAGGCGGCGAGCTTCGCCGACGACGGGGCGGGCGCGGCGATGATCCGCACCGCCCTGTGCGCCCTCGCCGCCCGCTTCGGCCGCCCGCCCGAGCTGAACCTCTGGGTCCGCACCGCCCCCCGCGGCGCCGAGTCCTTCCACTGGCACGTGGACATCGCCCCCCGTCTCACCGTCAAGGCCGGCTTCGAGCTGGGCACCGGCGTCGACATCGACGTCTACCCCCCCGAGCGAGCCGCCGCCGACCTGAGGGACTGCGTGCCGGGGTAGAAGACATTTAGCTTTGCCAGTTATAGCTATTTATTGGCAGTTATAGGAAATAAAAGCCAGTTTTCGCTATAACTCACTACAAGCTGCGGGGAGTTGGCAAGACGGTCCTGCTGAGGGAGTTCGCCGACCGCGCCATCGAGCGCGGGTGGGGCGTCGGAAGGCTGGAGGTGACGACCGGCACGGACCTGCGCGCCGACCTGGCCGACATGGCCGGCACCGCCCTGCGCCAGATCAGCGCCAAGGCAAAAGCCAAAGACGCGCTCCTGCGAGCTGCCCGCTTCGTGAAAGCGTTCACCCTGAAGACGACCGAGGGTGGTGGGGTCGAGTTCTCGCTCGACCTGGAGGCAGCGTTGAGCGAGCCGACGGGGAGCGACATCGAGCGCGATTCGATCAAGCTCTTCGACGTGCTGGGGGCCGCCGCCAAAGCGAACGGAACAGGCGTCGTCTTCCTGATCGACGAGATGCAACTACCTCGCACGCGAGGATCTCGAGGCCCTCTGCGCCGCCGCTCATCGGGGCGCCCAGGACAACCTCCCGATCGCCGTCGTCGGGGCTGGCCTGCCGATCCTGCCGGAACGTTTCGCCGAGGCCAAGTCCTATGCCGAGCGCTTCTTTGTTTTCCCCACCTTGGAAGCATTGCGCGAGGAGGCGGCGCGGCAAGCGATCGAACGGCCGGCCGAAGTCGCGATCGGCGACCAGCCGGTCCGCTACGAGAAGAAGGCCGTCGACGCGATCCTCGAACTATCCGAACGCTACCCGTACTTCCTCCAGGCCTACGGCCTCCACGCCTGGAACACCGCCCCCGAAGGAGACCTCATCCGCGGCCGAGACGTGAAGAGAGCAGCTGCACCGGCCCGCGAGGAACTCGACCGGGATTTCTTCGAGACGAGGTTCGCCCGCGCCACCCGGGCCGGTCGCCGATACCTTGCGGCGATGGCCGAGCTGGGAGAGGGACCATATGCCTCAGGCGATGTGGCCAAAAGGGGACGATGGCGAACGGTGATGTCCGCCGGGCCGGTGCGGCAGACCCTGATAGACAAAGGTCTTGTCTATAGCCCCGACCATGGCCAGGTCGACTTCACCGTGCCTCACTTTGCGGACTTCATGCGGCGCCGACATCCCCTCTCCTCGCTGATGCCCTGACGCCGCCCAATTCGTCGATCGATTGGCTCCCGAGCGAGCCGCCGCCGACCTGCGCGACTGCCTTTCTCAGGGATCGCCGAAAATCGCGTGAGAGCCGACCCGCCGCCAGCGGATGCCGGCCTCGCCGTCGATCTCAATCCACTCGAAGGTCGCACGGCCATCGGGATCGGTGAAGCTCCAGGTCATCTCCAATATGCCCGGCGCCCCCTCGACGTCCTTGACCCGCAAGGAGGCCGGCCATGAATGTCCCGGCTCGTGCACGCGTCGCTCCAGCGCGGGCGCGAAATCCTCGAGGACGACACGCCTGAACTCCTCTCGCTCCCCCTCGTTCAAGCGGCGATAGTCGCGCTTGAAGCGCTCAGTGCGCTCGTACTTCATTCGCCGTCATCGAGCTCGGCGGTGAAGTCCTCGGCAGTATCGAACCGCTTGACGCGCCCGGCGGCAACGTCGGCGTCGGCCTCTCGCTCCATCTTCTGCCAGCGCTCGGTCCAGAACCAGCGCTGATCGGCAGGCACGGCGACGTGGGGGCGCAGCTCGATCACCCCATCCTCCCGCTCTGAGACCTCGACCTGGGCCCCGGGCTGATCGAGGTGATGCCGGCGTCGCAGCTCGGGAGGAAGGTTGATGACCCCACGTTTCTGGACGGTGAGATAGACGCGCACAGCCATCTGAGGAGGGTAGCTGCAATACGGCAAAACTGCAATACGGCTGACTGCCTCATGCCGATCATCTTGACGCCGCGAGCGTGGCGTGTGGGTGCCCAGCGTCAACGAAGTGGAACTTCCTGCTCACGAATCGCGCTGGTGCCCCTCATGAGTAGGGTGACTTGCCGATGCCGCCGAACCCGCGTCCGATCCCTCGCTTCATCGCCGACAGCACGCAGGAGGGGATTCCGCACGGGCGGTTTGCCGAGCGGCTGGGGGAGGCGTTTGGGAAGGCCTGTGAGGAGCTGGAGGACCTGCCGGCCGGAGTCGAGGCGCCGGAGGAGATCGATTGGTTCCCCGAGCGGGCCTGGGGCGGGCGCGTCTGGGTTCCCGGCTCCGTTCGCGCCGAGAGCGAGAAGGGCACGCTGGAGCTGTTCGGCCACGTCTCCTATGTGCAGGAGGGTGGCGGCGATCCGTCGGGCTTCCAGGCCAAGGCCGACTTCACCGACATCCTCGCCGAGGACAACCCGGACTGGCGGATCGACCTCAACGACGACGTGATCGGTCGTTGGCGCGGCGAGAACGGCCGCGCCGGCGCCGTCACCCTGGTCTGGGGCCGCCCCCTGACCCGCGGCGCGGTCGCCGCCACCGCCGAGCTCGACGCGGAGACGGTCGACCAGGAAGCGATCTCCAAAGAGCGCTTCACCCTCCTCGCCCTCGACGCCCTCGAGGGCTACGGCGACGACATCTTCATGGAGGTCAAGCTCTGGAGCCGCCGCGCCCAGGAGCTGGCCTCCGAGAGCCTCTACGCCGCCTGACCCAGGATCAGCGGCGGCGCTTGCCGTGACGTTTGCCTTTTTGGTGCTTCCCCTTCTTCCCGCAGGAGACGTTGAGCAACGGCCTGAAGTCCTCCACCTTGCCGTTATGCCCGACGAAGTCAGCCGTGGCGTGATGCGGTGAGGCGCAGAGGTCGGTGCTGTTTTCCAGCAGCCCCTTGCCGCCGCCCTGCATTTCGAGGGTGAAGCTGGTGACCGGGGCGTCGGGGACCGCTTCGAAGGTGTTTCTGATCTGGCCGTTGTTCACTCCTTCGACGTGGCCGTCGAGGGCGATGTTGACCTGGTTGTTGTGAAG